>CAMJWQ010000319.1 GCA_946409475.1 uncultured Lachnospiraceae bacterium | reverse complement strand
AATTTTACAGGATCTGCATGGAGATTACACGACGCTATCTTTTGAAGCACTTACAATAATTCACTTGTTATGGTTTTAGGGGTAAGATATAATAGAAGTAGGATAAATATGAGGAGTGAAATTAATGTCAGAAAAGGACAATGATATAATAGAAACAGATACTATTTCGGAACAGGATAAACAAAATAGGGAAAAAAGTCATAAACAGGACGCAGATTATGAGGATGTATGTTATTTATGCAGAAGACCGGAAAGTAAAGCGGGGAAAATGATAAAATTACCGAATAACATTACCGTGTGCCAGGATTGCATGAATAAAACGCTGGAAACGATGAGCAACAGTAACATTGATTACAATGAATTACTAAAGGATGTAAAGAACATTCCTAATATAGGAAATATCAGCTTTGTGAACCTGGCTGATTTACAGCATAACATACCTCCCAAGCAAAAAATAAAGAAGACAAAGCCGGAAATCAAGAAGGAGGAGCCGGTCATTGACATAAAGAGGATACCCGCACCTCATAAAATAAAAGCCAGCCTGGACGAATATATAATCGGTCAGGATTATGCCAAAAAGGTAATTTCCGTTGCGGTATATAATCATTATAAAAGAGTTGCCTCCAATACCATGGACAGTATTGAAATTGAAAAATCAAATATGCTGATGATCGGGCCGACGGGCAGCGGTAAGACCTACTTAGTGAAAACTCTGGCAAAATTATTGGATGTTCCTTTGGCCATAGCGGACGCCACCTCCTTAACGGAAGCCGGCTATATCGGTGATGATATTGAAAGTGTGATTACCAAGCTGCTGCAGGCAGCGGATAATGATGTGGAGAAAGCGGAACGGGGAATTATATTTATTGATGAGATAGATAAAATAGCAAAAAAGAAAAATACCAATCAAAGAGATGTCAGCGGGGAATCCGTACAGCAGGGGATGCTGAAATTGCTGGAGGGCAGTGAAGTGGAGGTACCTGTGGGAGCTAACAGTAAAAATGCCATGGTGCCCTTAACTACGGTAAATACGAAAAATATTTTATTTATCTGCGGCGGTGCCTTTCCTGACCTGGAGGATATTATCAAGCAGCGTTTGAATAAACAGTCGGCCATCGGATTCAGGGCAGAGTTAAGGGATAAATATGATAAAGAAAAGAATATACTGCAATTTGTGACGGTGGAAGATATCAGGAAATTCGGTATGATTCCGGAGTTTATCGGAAGGCTTCCCATTATTTTTACACTGCAGAGCCTGACCAGGGATCTGCTGATAAAAATATTGAGAGAGCCTAAAAATGCGATACTGAAGCAATATCAAAAGCTTCTGGCTCTCGATGAGGTAAAACTGGAATTTGATGAAGGTGCTTTGGAAGCAATTGCGGAAAAGGCTCTGGAAAAGGATACGGGAGCCAGAGCACTCCGCGCCATTATTGAGGATTTTATGCTGGATATTATGTATGAAATTCCCAAAGATGACAGCATCGGCAGAGTTATTATAACAAGGGAATATATCGAAAAAACGGGAGGTCCCATCATCGATCTGAGAGGTGCTGATGTTACGTTTTCGGAAATGGATCATCTGAATCAGGTGGAAGGCGGAGCATAGGAATTGGCCGGCCGGCGGTTTAAGGAATGAAAAAGGAGAACGGTATGTTTTATCTTTTTATAGTGGCAGTCATATTTGTTTTAGATAACAGGATAAAAAACCATATAGAAAAGAATTATAAGGAAAATCAAACAAAGAAAATTTGCAGTGATAAAATAATGATACAAAGGTTTCATAATACGGGAGCATTCTTAAGTTCCTTTAAAAATGCACAGAAGGCCGTTGCAGCCGTATCCGGTTTTTTTACCGTATTTCTGGGGGGCTTATGGACGTATATGATAACAACGAGGGAGGGCCTGCTATCGAAAACAGGAATCAGTTTTATGCTTGGAGGAGCTCTCAGCAATACTTATGACCGGATAAAAAAGAAGTATGTAGTCGATTATTTTAGCTTTGTAAAAAAGAAAAAGGGCAGGAGGAGGGTTATATATAACCTGTCGGATTGGTTTATATTTATAGGAAGCTTTTTAGTGGTAACCGCAGAAATTTTTAAAGATTTCATAAAAAAATAGAATTCCTTTTATTTGCTGCTATGGCAATCTGCATCAAACAGTAAGGCGCATGCTTCGATTTCAGTGCTCTTATTATTTGGTGCAGATTGCCGTTATATTTTGAAAAAGGCTTTTGCTGTTCATTCCCGGTGGGGAGGCTTTTTTTATGCCAGAATCAGGGTTCCTGTTTTGCCGTTAACAGCAGCTGTGGCAGAAGCAAGATTAGTAATCAGTGCGCTTCGTTTCGGATTTTTCTCAACAAAGGAAATGGCTGCTTCAATTTTAGGAAGCATGGAACCGGCTTCAAAATGTCCTTCCTTTATAAGCTTCTCCGCATCCTCAATGTGAAGCTCATTAATCGGCTGCTCCTTAGGGGTGCCAAAGCTTTTCATGACTTTTTCAACTCCCGTTAAAATAATTAACTGATCCACATCCAGATCATCCGCGAGCTTGCCTGCAATCTGATCCTTTTCTATAACGGCGCTGGCGCCTTTTAAAATATGCTCCTGTTCAATGACAGGAATACCGCCGCCGCCGCAGGCTATTACTGCCTGACCCGCATCCGTTAAGGCCTTAATGGCATCCAGCTCTATAATTTGAATGGGTCTGGGAGCAGCCACGATTCTTCGAAATCCTTCTGTTTCATTACCGATGACATAATTACCCTTTTTTTCTTCCAGCCGGGCATCTTCCTTTGCCATAAACCGTCCGATGATCTTATTGGGTTCATAAAATGCCTCATCGTAAGGATCTACGGTAACCTGCGTCAATATGGTGCTGACCGTCATGAAAATACCACGGGTCAGCATTTCGGAGCGAAGTGCATTTTGTAGATCATAACCGATATACCCCTGGCTCATGGCAGAGCAGACAGACATGGGAGCCGGTGTGTAATCCGGGGACAGCTGGTTCAGCGCACTCATGGCTTTATGAATCATACTGACCTGGGGACCGTTGCTGTGGGTAATGACCAGCTGGTAATCATTTTCCATTAAATCAGCCAAAACCTTTGCCGTTCGTCTCACCGCCACCATTTGCTCGGGTAAATTATAACCAAGTGCTTCATGTCCCAGGGCGACAACTACTTTTTTCTTATTCATAACAAACCTTCTTTCTGAAAATTATTCTTAATTTGCTGATGTGTGCCTGTATTCTGATATTTTTGTTTTTACAGGTTCACTCTTATAATTCTTCTGCTTTATAAACAGTATATCCCTCGTAATAGTAGCTGTAATCTATACTCTTTATATAAATCTCTCTATCATCAATCTTATCCGTTAAAGCCTGTTTTAACAGATGCTTTATTTCAATATCTTTTATGGGACTGCGCTCCATCGCTGACAAATAATCATCTTTATCAATTCTGCTCCAGTCTATTACAGAGCGCAGTTCTTTTTTTAATATAAGATCCAGCCAGATTCTTGTGCTGCGGCCATTTCCTTCTCTAAACGGATGGGCAGCATTCATCTCAACATATTTTTCAATAATTTCATCATAATTGTTCTGTGGCATCTTTTCAATATTCTCTAAAGCAGCTTGTAAATACATAACCGGAGCAAATCGAAAATTACCTTTTGCTAAGTTGGCATTCCGCATTTTTCCTGCAAAATCATAAATATCTTCAAATAAATATTTATGAATCTTCACAAGTGCCTCATAAGATCCTGCCTGTAAGTCGTTTAAATAACCGCTTTCAAATAGCGCTATCGCTTTCTTCTTGCTTAGTTTTTCTTCGGCTCTTGCAAGTTCAGCTGAATCTGTGATGCCCAGTTTGTTTTCAAGTGTCATAGGAACATTCCTTTCTGATTATATTTTACATCTCTGCTTTAAAAAACGTTTGTATAGGCTCGAAAATACCTCGCCAAGTGTTCATATTATATCATAGGGGAATAAATTTTGATACTCATACGGATTAAAAACATCACGAATGCCATAAAAATAATTCCTGAAATAGAAATATATACAAATAAAAACCTGGTCCGATTAGCTTTTTATCTATATGCCTGCAGGAACACCTTTCTCCTGATTCATATAATAGAAGAG
>CAMJWQ010000318.1 GCA_946409475.1 uncultured Lachnospiraceae bacterium | reverse complement strand
ACCTTATTTTTTCCGCGGTTGTTAATGTTAATTTTGACCAAAAATCCCGCTTTCCCTGTCAAAGGCACCAATTCACTGGTAACACCTAACGAGAGTAATTCCTCATTAACCATAAAGTGATAGGTTCCCTTTCTGATGATCTTATCCGGTCTCCACTGCGCACCGGAGAATAATAATCCGCAATCATCCTTCCCCTTATTTCCCGTATCCGGAATCAGGTGACTATTCGCCTCTATTTCAAACATAAGAGCCGTATCCTTTGCCGCAAACGGCGGCGAGAAGCAGCCTTCAACCCCCATAACGGTATCGGTAAGAGGCGCACATGTGCTAAACCCGCTGTTAACCCATATATAATGAGGCGGCGCTACGCTTTTTCTTAAATCCAGTTTGAAATCATCGATTTTATAACTCATAATAATCCTCCATACTGCCAATGCCTGCGAATTTGGGCGTTTTTTTCTGCTTTATCATAGCACTAATATACCAAAATACGAAGTTGATATAATGTGGACTCATTGCATAAAATCTGTGATTTTTCAGTAATTTATATTATCGGAACAAAAGCAGCGCCTTTTATCAGAAGTTTAAATGCAACTTCTGATAACTTATAATGTGATCCATGTGTCATAAGTCCACAAAGCCTAAAAAGATTAGTATATGTGTATCTATATTCAGATGGCGAAGACCGGCTGAGAGTGGTGCCCTTTACCACTCGTAAGGTTACAGAATCAAAGCTTCTGGGCGAGTCCAGATGAATATAGATACACATATACTAATCATCTTAAACCTATCCGATTTATGTTACCCGAATCAGTCAGTACGAAAAGTTGATATTTTGTGGACTATGTCTGGTTTAGCCCGCTATCCCTTGATATATAAAAGTATTTTGCTATAATAGATAGCAATCAAAACATTTTGGAAAGGAGGACAGACATTATGCTTGTTTCTGCATGTTTTATCCTTTTCATCGCCGTCCTCTATTTATTTTTTAATACGAAAAATAAATTTAAATATGTTATACTGCTTCATATTATTTCCATCTCCTTATTAATGATGGTGACAACGGTTTATATTTATAAATTAACAAGTTACAAATTTTCCTCTCTCCAGGATTTTAAACTGTATCAGATAATTAATGGATTAAGGCCGACTGTTTCCGATATCTCAAGACTTCAGAATATCTGTGTTGCTTTATTTATGTTTTCCGCATTAATTTTTGTTTATTTATTTAAGAAGCTACGGTTTGTCACTTTGCTGCTGTTATGCTTGCCTGTCCTGTACTTTGTTATTGTAAATGACCCAACGGTCACTTGGAATTTATATTTTGATTACTATTCACCGGAAAGCAGTGCTGCAGTGAGACGGTTTATAACCTTTAACCGGTATGCCGGTATCGTCTTATTCTTCTTATACTCCGGACTGCCCTTAGTTCTGCTTGTAATCAGTTTTTTTAAGACCAGAATACGGATCAGACGAAGTGACAGCGTCGTTTTTTTTATCTGCCTGTTACTTTTAGATTGTTTTGTATACGCCACTTTTTTCCTTGGTTCCTTTAAAGCAGTCCTGTTCCATCATGTGGATTTATTAAAGTTTCCTATAGATTCGTTAGCTGCCATTAATAAAAACATGTTCTTTCCCTACAGCATCGTGTTCATTGTACTTGCTGTCTTTATACTGACAATCATATTCAAGCCCTTTCTGGCATGGGGATTTGTTTCCCGCAGGGAAATGGTACGCAATACCCAGCAGATGAATCAAAATGTGAAAATGATTCTCCATACTTACAAAAATGCTTTTCTAGGGGTAGAGAGGCTGACTGATCTGACCAATGAATATATTCTGTCCAATAATACGGAAAAAGCTATGTCCTGCACAGCCCAGCTAAACCAGATTGCAGCTGCTAATCTAAAAAATATTACCCATACGATTGAGATGTTAAAGAATATTAATCTAAAATACAGCCGGATCGATATTATTGACTGCATTGAAACAGCTATCCGTAACTCCTTCCTTTCGGAGAAAATTACAATCATAAGAGAGTATGACACAAAGGCTTCCGAAAAGCTTGAGACATACGGAGACTATAATCATTTGCAGGAAGTATTTATTAATTTATTAACCAATGCGGAATATGCGCTAAAATATAAAAATGAAGCTGCTCCAACTATTACAATAAAAATTATTTCTGAAGCGGATATCTTTTCTATAGAAATAAGGGATAATGGCTGTGGTATTGAAAAAAGTCAGATTAAAAATATTTTTAAATCCTTTTATTCTACCAAATCAGCCAGCAACAGCTTTGGTGTCGGTCTAAGCTATGTACAAACCGTTATCAAACAGCATCACGGCAGTATCACTGTAAAGAGTGAGGTAAATCAGTATACCTCCTTTCAGGTTGTTCTGCCTCGTTACAAAAAAAATGACAGGAGGAAACGGATATGATAAATTGGGCATTTTGCGATGACGCAGATTATTTATGCAAAAGCTTTGAATGGGCCTTTGAAAAGGAAGAAGATTTAAATTTAGTAGGGTCCGCCAACGACGGAGCAGCTTGCTTAGAAGTGGTACGGGAGAAAAAACCGGATGTCTTACTGTTAGATATTCAGATGGAAACTCCGACAGCCGGGATTGATCTGATTCCTAAACTGAAAGAAATCCTGCCTGCCATAAAAATTATCATGCTGACGAACTATGACGATGATGACTATGTATTTTCTGCCTTTGTAAACGGCGCGGATGACTTTGTGAAAAAGACCCATTCAAACAATGAAATACTGAAAGCCCTCCGTGCCGTTTATGATAACAATTCCATGCTCCGGCCGGAAATAGTACAAAAAATTATCCGTAAGGGAAATGAAATACAAAAACAGAATAATTCTCTGGTGTATATGATTAATATGTTAACGAAGCTTTCTACCAGTGAGTTTGAAGTTCTAAAATCTTCCTACTATGGAGAATCCTATACTCAGATCGCAGAGAACCGGTTTGTCGATGTAAGTACCATCCGCACCCTTGCCTCCAGGGTATTAAAAAAATTTGGGTTTAGCAGTATGCGAAGCTTAGTGCAGGAACTGGCCAAGTTACATGTGTTTGAATATTTAGATAATAATACCAATAACTAAGAGATAATTGTCACCCTATCTGCTGCCATTACTATGGGAAGCAAACCATTCATAAAGCTTCGGATTATGATAGGTCTCTGTCCAGGAATCATGCTCCGCTTCAGGATAAACAGTGAAATTTACATTCCCTCCGCACTTTTTAAGTGCGTTGACCATGTTTTCACTTTCTATCAATGGAACTATGGTATCCCTTGCGCCATGAAATGCCCATACCGGCAGGTCTTTTAATACCCCGGCATTCCAGCTCATACCCCCGCCGCAGATGGGTGCGATTGCAGCAAATTTATCCGGGTATGCCATGGCCAGATGCCAGGTTCCATATCCTCCCATACTTAATCCTGTCAGATAGATACGTGTTTTATCAATCCTGTATTGTTCTGTGATATTGTCGATAAACACCTTCAAGTCTTGAAGCTGCAATATCCACCAGGAATTCTCCGGGCACTGGGGTGAAACAACTACAAGCGGAAGATCTGTTTTGTCCTCCAGTACCTTCGGCATGCCATTCTTTTTTAAAAGTTCAATATTACTTCCCCGTTCTCCGGAACCATGCAAGTACAACAGCAAAGGCCATTTTGCGTCATCTTCCCTGTCATACCCGTCCGGACGGTAGATCAAATAATCAAATTTCACTGTTTTCGTTATTTCACTTTGAAAAGCGCATGATGATTGTCCCATAAAATATCTCCATTTCTTAGCTTCTTCTTTACTTTTTCGCAATTATCCTGTCAACAACCAGCTGGCGAAACTCCGGGGAGAGCATAGAAAAATATGCCGTAAATCCGGTTACCCGTACCACCAGATCGGGGTACTTTGAGGGATCTTTATGAGCTTCAAGCACTTTCTTCTCATCTATGATATTAATATTGAGAAGTGTAGCTCCTTTATCGAAAATAGTTCTGATAAAATCGGCTATTTTCCTAACGGATTCTTCGTCTTTTACAAGCCCTGGGTCAAGCTCCAGTTGAACTGGTGCCGTATTCCCATAACCCGGTTGAATACTTGCAATCGTATTCGCCATGGCAGTTATGGCACCGTCTTTTCTGAAGCCCGGCATCGGATTTGCCCCATGG
>CAMJWQ010000317.1 GCA_946409475.1 uncultured Lachnospiraceae bacterium | reverse complement strand
ATGGCAGCCGGTGCGGATTTAGCTTCCGTAAGCATGCATAAATCGGGGGGATCCTTGACCCAAAGCTCCTTTCTGCTTTTGGGAAAAGGAGTTCATCCCGGTCATGTCAGACAGATCATTAATCTGACGCAGACTACCAGCGGATCTTATCTGTTGTTGGCCAGCCTTGATATATCAAGAAAAAATCTGGCGGTAAAGGGTAAGGAAATATTTAATCAGGTAACGGAAATGGCACAGTATGCAAGGGATGAAATTAACGGTATCGGTGATTTTTATGCCTATTCCAAAGAATTAATTAACGGGGATACGGTTTATGATTTTGATGTGACAAAATTATCGGTGAATTCATTACAGGTGGGACTTGCCGGTATCGAAGTATACAGTATTTTAAGGGATGAATACGAAATACAGCTGGAGTTCGGTGATATCGGAAATTTCCTTGCGTATATTTCAGTAGGTGATACCAAAAAAAATATAGAACGTCTTGTAAGTGCTTTAGCGGATATAAGGCGGCGTTATAAGAAAGATAAATCCGGAATGATGCAGTATGAATATATTAACCCTAAGGTTACGGCACCTCCCCGGGATGCTTTTTATGCTGAAAAAGAAGCACTACCCGTTGAAGAAAGTGAAGGAAAGATATGCAGTGAGTTTGTTATGTGCTATCCCCCCGGAATTCCTATACTGGCACCGGGAGAATTAATTACCAGGGAGATTTTGGATTATATAGCCTATGTTAATGAAAAGGGCTGTTTTTTAACGGGACCGGAGGACATGGATATGGAGTATATAAACGTATTAAAGGAGTCATAAAATGGAATTATGGTTTTCGGAAAGACATACACCGAATGTGAAGCTGTCTATACAGGTTGACAGGCAGATATACAGCGGACAAAGTGAATTTCAAAGAATTGATGTCTTTGATTCGAAAGAGTTCGGACGTTTCCTTATTTTAGACGGTTTCATGATGCTAACGGAAAAAGATGAATTTATATATCATGAAATGATCGTACATGTACCGATGGCAGTTCATCCCAATGTGAAAAAGGTCCTGGTCATCGGAGGCGGAGACGGAGGAGTGATACGGGAGCTGACCCGGTATGCTGCCATTGAAGAGATAGATATGGTGGAAATTGATGAATTGGTGGTAGAGGTATGCAAGAAACATATTCCCCGGACGGCATGCTGTTTTAATGATGAAAGGGTACATCTGTATTTTGAGGACGGATTGAAATACATCCGCAATTATGAAAATGCTTATGATTTGATTATCGTAGATTCCACGGATCCTTTTGGACCGGGAGAAGGCTTATTCACCATGGAGTTTTTCGGTAACTGTTACAGGGCACTAAAGGAAGACGGTATTATGGTGAACCAGCATGAAAGCTCCTTTTACCAAAATGATGCCATTGCCATGCAACGGGCCCATAAACGTATTATCGAAACCTTTCCCATCAGTAAGGTATATCAGGCCCATATCCCCACCTATCCCTCCGGATACTGGCTTTTTGGATTCGCCTCTAAAAAATATCATCCGACTTCAGATTTAAAAGCGGTAAAATGGAATACCCTGGGTTTGAAAACCCAATATTATAATACAAAATTACATGCAGGGGCTTTTGCACTTCCCAATTACGTGGAAGAAATGTTAAGAGAAATAGAACAGGAAAAACGAATAAAAGCACCTTGCAATAATAAAAAGCAATAAGATTATAGAAAAGGAAAATAAGATTATAGAAAAGGAAAACAGGAGGTAATAATATGGGAAAAGCGTTAATTATCGGTTGCGGCGGTGTAGCAGGTGTTGCTATTCATAAGTGCTGCCAAAACAGTGAGGTTTTTGAAGAAATCTGCATAGCCAGCCGTACAAAAAGTAAATGTGATGCCTTAAAAGCAAAATTAGACGGCGGCAGGACGAAAATCAGTACAGCTAAAGTGGATGCGGATAATGTAGAAGAATTAATTGCCCTGATGGAAGCCTTTAAACCGGATGTGGTGCTTAATCTGGCTTTACCCTATCAGGACCTTACCATTATGGAGGCTTGCCTGGCTACGAAAACAGACTATGTGGATACGGCAAATTATGAACCGCCGGACACTGCAAAATTTGAATATAAATGGCAATGGGCATACAGGGAGCGCTTTGATAAGGCAGGAATTACCGCCCTTCTCGGCAGCGGTTTTGATCCGGGAGTGACGGGGGTTTTTTCCGCCTATGCACAAAAGCATCATTTTGATGAAATTAATGAAATTGATATACTGGATGCCAACGCCGGTGATCATGGATATCCCTTTGCCACAAATTTTAATCCTGAAATCAATATTCGTGAGGTAAGTGCAAAGGGCAGCTACTGGGAGAATGGAAGATGGATGGAAACAGAACCCATGGAGATTAAGCGTGTTTATAATTTCCCCGAAATCGGGCCAAAGGATATGTATCTTCTGCATCATGAAGAATTGGAATCTTTGGCTTTGAATATCAGGGGCATCCGTAAAATACGTTTCTTTATGACCTTTGGGCAAAGTTACCTGACCCATTTAAAATGCCTGGAAAACGTAGGCATGACTTCTATTGAACCGATAGAATATGAAGGTAAGAAAATAGTGCCCCTGCAGTTTTTGAAAGCGGTTCTTCCGGACCCGGCTGCCTTAGGTCCCAGAACAAAAGGGAAAACCAATATCGGCTGTATTTTTAAGGGAAAAAAGGACGGAAAAGAGAAAAACTATTATCTGTATAATGTATGTGATCACGAAGAATGCTATAAGGAAGTCGGATCCCAGGCCATCTCTTACACAACGGGGGTTCCCGCTATGATCGGGGCCATGATGTTAATGACCGGAAAATGGAAAAAACCCGGAGTCCATAATATTGAAGAATTTGATCCCGATCCCTTTATGGAGGAATTAAATAAGTGGGGACTACCCTGGCAGGAAAGCTTTGATCCGGAATTGGTTGAATAGATATGAAAGATAAGGATATTTATTTACAGATACCCACACCCTGTTATGTCATTGAGGAAGAAAAATTAATTCGTAATTTAGAAATATTAAAAAAATTACAGGAAGAGACAGGCGTCCGTATTTTACTGGCCCAAAAAGCCTTTTCCATGTTCTCGCTTTATCCCCTGATAGGAAAATATTTATCGGGTACGACAGCCAGCGGCTTATTTGAAGCAAAGCTGGGATATGAGGAGATGGGAAAGGAAAATCATATTTTTTCAACGGCGTATCCGGAACAGGAATTCGATGAGATTGTATCCCTGTGTGACCATATCATTTTCAACTCCCATACCCAATGGGCACGGTTTAAAGACAGGGCATTAGCCAGGGGACGGGAATGCGGTATCCGGATTAATCCAATGAAATCTACCCAGAATAAAGCCATTTATGATCCCTGTGCAGCCGGCTCCAGACTGGGGATACCGTTGGAACAATATCAGGAGAAAGAGTGGAACGGCATTAGCGGATTACATTTTCATACCCTATGTGAACAAAACGCAGATGCCCTGGCTGTGACCCTGGCTGCCGTAGAAGAACAGTTTGGTTCCTTCTTATCGAACATGAAATGGATAAATTTTGGCGGAGGGCATCATATCACCCGGCCGGATTATGATTTGGAACAATTAAAGGCATGTATTTTTCGCATGCAGGATAAATATCATCTGACAGTCTATCTGGAACCGGGGGAAGCCGTAGTGCTGAATACAGGCTTTTTAGCAGCATCAGTTCTTGATATCCTGGATAACGGTATGCAAAATGCTATTTTGGATACCTCAGCTGCCTGTCATATGCCTGATGTTTTAGAAATGCCTTATCGTCCGGAGGTGATCAATGCAGGGAAATGGGGAGAGAAGCCTTATGCCTACCGCCTGGGAGGACCGACCTGCTTAGCCGGAGACATTATAGGTGATTACGCTTTTGATAAGCCTTTAAAAATAGGAGACAGATTGCTTTTTTGTGATATGGCTCATTATACCATGGTAAAAAATAATACCTTTAACGGAATGAAGCTTCCCTCCATTGCCGTCTTAAAAGGCAATAAGGAAATAGAAATAATCAGAAATTTTAGCTATAAAGATTTTAAGGACAGGTTATCCTAGTGCACTGACACACTGACATCTTAGCTAATGGCTTGCCTGAATTTTCATCTGCCGCGTTGTCGGCAGTCAACGTAGCCACCGCTACGCCTCCCTTCTCCGCCT
>CAMJWQ010000316.1 GCA_946409475.1 uncultured Lachnospiraceae bacterium | reverse complement strand
CCTCCAGAAGCGGCATGATAGATATGACCGGCTCCTTAATACCGGGCATCGACGGATTCGGAATTCATATGAATGCAACAATAGTGGAACTTATGCGGGAATGCATTACCTATCCCTTGAAACTAGAAGAGACCTGTGCTGCCTGGTTTGAAAAGGTAATAGAAAAAAAATTCTATGAGAGGTGATTTCGTGACTGGTGTCAGAATATTAACGGCTGGTGACAGCGCTCTGACTGTGGAATTTGGAAATGAAATCAGTGAAGAAATTAACAGACAAATCAGTGCCTATAATAGGATGTTATTGGAACATCCTATTTGTGGTATAGTGGAAGCGGTTCCAACCTTTCGTTCACTGACGGTTTACTATGACTCCCAGATAATCAGCTATCAAAAATTGAAAAAAAAGCTCATGCGTCTGACGGAGCAATTACAGATAACGGCAGCTGCTAAAAGACGTATCATTGAAATACCGGTTTGCTATGAAGAAGCTTTTGCCCCGGATATGAGTAATGTAATGAATCATACGGGTCTGTCGAAAGAGGAAATTGTCAAAAGACACAGCAGTAAGGACTACTTAATTTATATGCTTGGATTTTTACCGGGTTTTGCCTACTTAGGAGGCATGGATAAGGAATTAATAACCCCCCGTTTACAAAGTCCCCGCGTAAAAATAGAGGCGGGAAGTGTAGGAATCGGGGGAGAGCAGACAGGTATCTATCCCTTGGATTCTCCCGGAGGATGGCAGCTCATTGGGAAAACGCCCGTAAAGCCATATGATCCTGAGAGAGAAAAACCTATTCTCTATGAAGCGGGAGATTATATTCGATTCCGGGCAATCGACGGAAAAACCTTTTATGAAATCCGGGAGCTTGTACAAAAGGGTGCCTATTCATGTAAAATCATAGAGGGAGGTGTCTGATATGGGTGTTTTGGTAAAGCAGCCCGGAGTATTGACAACCGTCCAGGACAAGGGAAGAGCCGGATACCAGAGCAGCGGATTTAATGTTTCCGGCTGTATGGATCAAAAAGCCTTTCGTATTGCCAATATACTGGTCGGTAACGGGGAAGAAGAAGCTGTTTTGGAAATGACGCTTATGGGACCTTCTCTAATGATACTGGCAGATGCGGTAATAGCCGTAACGGGAGGAGATTTACAGCCAAAACTGAATGAAAAGCCCCTTCCCATGTACAGGGCTGTCTCCGTTAAAAGAGGTGATGAGATTACCTTCGGTTTTGCTAAGGACGGGAGCCGGGCTTACATGGCTGTAAACGGCGGATTTTCCGTTCCCGGGGTAATGGGCAGTAAATCCACCAATTTAAAATGTAAGATAGGCGGATTTTTAGGAAGAAAGCTGCAGGCTAATGATTTAATACCCTTTGCATCTCCCAAAACAGCATTGCCGAGCATGGAAAGCAGGAGGCTGGAAGGCGTTACCTATAAGGAAAAAGAAACCGTATTACGTGTGATTTTAGGTCCCCAGGAGGATTATTTTACGGAAGAGGGAATTATGACGTTCCTGTCCGGTGAATATACCGTAACCGGTGAATTTGACCGGATGGGCTGCAGGCTGGAGGGAAAATCCATCTCCTATAAGAACGGAGTCGACATTATATCGGATGCCATAGCCCTTGGATCCGTTCAGGTGCCTTCTCACGGTAAACCCATTATCATGCTGGCGGACAGGCAGACAACGGGGGGATATGCTAAAATTGCTACCGTGATATCCGTAGATATACCGAAATTAGTCCAAAGAAGTATCGGAGATAAAATCCGTTTTCAGAAAGTCAATGTCAAACAAGCCCAAAAGCTCATAAAGCAGGAAGAAAGGGAATTTATCAAATTGAAAAGGAAAATAGGTGAATAATATGGATTTAGTAAATAGGAAACCGCAAGAGGTAAGGGAAATGATCCGAAAAGGAGAAATCATATCTCCTACGGCAGGAATGTGTGCAGGATACGCACAGGCAAATTTAGCTGTTTTACCGAAAGAATATGCCTATGATTTCCTTTTGTTTGCCATGCGTAACCCGAAAGCCTGCCCCATTTTGGAGGTCAGTGACGTAGGAGCCAGACAATTGCATACCATTGCGAAAAACGCAGATATTGCCACAGACATTCCTAAATACCGTGTATATGAAAATGGGATTTTGACCGGCGAATATACGGATGTGTCGCACTTATGGAGAGATGATCTGGTCAGCTTTCTGATAGGCTGCAGCTTTTCCTTTGAATCGGAGATGATAGAAGCCGGCATAGAAATCCGGCATATAACGGAAAATTGTAATGTACCTATGTATATGACAAATATAGAATGTGAACCGGCGGGAATTTTTAACGGTAAAATGGTAGTCAGCATGAGACCGATACCCTATCATCAGATAGTAAAGGCCGTAACGGTTACGGAAACCCTTCCCAGGGTACATGGTACCCCGATTCATATCGGAGACCCGGCCGTAATCGGCATAAAGGATATTGCAAAACCGGATTTTGGTGATCCGGTAACCATAAAGGAAGGAGAAGTTCCTGTCTTCTGGCCCTGCGGTGTTACTCCGCAATCCGTAGTCATGAACGTAAAGCCCAGCTTTTGTATTACCCATTCTCCGGGGCACATGCTCATAACAGACATTAAAAATGTGGAACTGATTGATTAAAGAGAGTAAAAGAAGTAAAGTGGTAAAAGTAATTTAAAAAGAAAAAAAGATTAAGGAAAAAGGAAAGAAAATAAATAAGTGAAAGGATGTGGAGGTTTTGTATAAGGTAGATTTAAATTGTGATTTGGGAGAAAGCTTTGGAGCCTATAAAATAGGTCTTGATGAAGAGGTCATTCCCTTTGTCACCAGTGCCAATATTGCCTGCGGCTATCATGCTTCGGATCCTTTAGTTATGGATAAGACCGTTAAATTATGCAAGGGTAATGGGACAGGAATCGGAGCTCATCCCGGATTTCCCGATTTAATGGGATTTGGAAGGAGAAACATGGCCGTATCTCCGAAAGAAGCCAAGGCTTATGTACAATACCAGATCGGCGCATTGGAAGCCTTCTGTAAGGCAAACGGTGTGGAAATGCAGCATGTAAAAGCTCATGGGGCACTCTATAACATGGCGGGAAAAGATTACTCCCTGGCAAAAGCTATCTGTGAGGGAATTTATGAAATCAATCCGGAGTTAATTATGCTTGGTCTTTCGGGAAGTGAGATGATCAGGGCAGCAGGGGAAACAGGACTTAAGGCAGCGAAAGAGGTATTTGCCGACCGTGCTTATGAAGAGGACGGATCTTTAGTTGCCAGGACAAAACCCGGTGCCATGATACATGATGAGGATTTGGCGGTAAAACGTGTCGTTCGTATGATCAAGGAAGGTAAAGTAGAGGCTGTTACCGGTAATGATATTGAAATTTCAGTAGATTCCATCTGTGTACACGGTGACGGGGAAAAAGCTCTTGCTTTTGTGCGGAAAATTAAAAATACGCTGGAGGAGGAAGGGATTTCTGTTTCTCCCCTAAGCCAGATTGTATAACTGACGGAATTTTTTCCTTCGCTTGTTTTTTCCCCGATATGTTATGCTGTCTGACATATTGAGGAAAGGCAAATACTCGCGCTGCTCGTGCTTGCTTTTCTTCCAGTATGTTATATTTTCTGCTTGCATATATTGCGGGAATAAAATATAATTATTTTTGGAAAAATTCTAAAACAAGGCTATTTCAATAACTATTGAAATAGCCCATTTTTTGAGAAAACAGGAGGATACATGGGAGAAAAAACAAAGAAACAAAAACTGATATTAGGAATTCAGCACGTATTGGCTATGTTTGGAGCTACGGTTTTAGTTCCGGCATTGACGGGGCTTGATACATCTATCACCTTATTTTGCGCAGGTATCGGTACCTTGATTTTTCATTTGGTCACCAAGAAAAAGGTTCCGGTTTTTTTAGGTTCCAGCTTTGCCTTTATGGGTGGAATCATAGCCGTCATCGGAGATTCCAGAATGGGGGATCCCGATTATTTGGATAAGCTCTCTGCCGTAAAAGGAGCACTTATCGTAGCCGGTTTGATTTATGTCTTATTCTCAATCTTAATTAAAGCAGTAGGTTATGAAAAGGTCAATAAGCTATTGCCGCCTATTGTAACAGGACCTGTTATTATCGTGATCGGTCTTCGGCTGAGCTCCTCTGCTATCGGTAATGCCTTTTACTGGAATGGAGAATTTAGCTTAAAGGCAATTATTGT
>CAMJWQ010000315.1 GCA_946409475.1 uncultured Lachnospiraceae bacterium | reverse complement strand
TGACGGCAGCCCCGGCAAGGGACGCTGCCAGAGCCAGAAACAAAAAACGATAAAAAGATACGGGTAATCCTAAAGACTTAGCCGTATCTCCTCCCAGAGACAGAACCTCCAGCTCATTGTGGAGCATAAGCACCATAAGCAGGGACAGTAAAATGACAATACCTGCCGGTATCAATATTTGCAGACGGATGCCCTCCAGTCCTCCCATACGGAAGGCACTGCTTTTTAATAAGGAATCCTCATGGAGGGTGTAAACCGTGTCTGTTGCCGCATTTAGCAGGCTGTTCACCGCAATGCCGGATAATACAAGAGTTATTTTAGAGGAACCCGTTTTTTTTGCCAGCAGATACACTGTCATGACCGTGATAAAGGCTCCCAGGAATGCAGCAAGAGGAAGTAATGTATAAAAGGCCGGAAAAACCGCTCCTATTAACACCACCATAAAGCCTGCCCCCGCATTTACTCCAATGATATTGGGGCCTGCCAGGGTATTTCCCAGTACCGTCTGAATCACCGCTCCTGACAATGCCAGGGCAGCACCGGCTAGAAACGCTCCTGCCACTCTTGGCACTCTTACGTATGCCAGGATACGATAGACCGCCGTATTTTCCCCGCCGCTTATAAGGTTCCAAAGATCGGCACCCGTCACAGGTACGGCTCCATATAACACTCCGGCAAAAAACATGACCAAAAGAAGGAAAAATACCATAGTAAACCGAAGCTTCCGGCCTTTATTTGTCTCTCCATTTATCTCTCTGTTTGCTTCCTTATTCATTGCCTTCCCCATAAAGGATATCCGCTAATATGGTATAGCTTTCTCCCCATCTGTTGTTTGGTTTGTTATGAAACAAAGCCTTAGGCAGCACATAATAATTTTCATTTTTAACGGCCGTAAGCTCCGACCAGGCCGGATTGGAAAGAAGCATCTCATCTACCATATTCATTGCCGCCTCCTCCGATTCTCCCATGGTGGTAACAAATATATAATCCGGGTCCCCGGCTATGATAGCCTCCATGCTCAAATCCTCCAGCAGGCTTTCTTCCTCATCCGCTATGTTGGTGCAGCCTAAATCCTTTAGCATCTGTCCTGTCATACTGTCGCTTCCCTTGGCCCTTACTCCGGTGGAAAAGGCTCTTAGAAAAAGCACTGTTTTTTCCGTGCCGTCGGCTCTGGCTATCTGCGCTTCTATGCTTTCTTTGACGGCCGTACCGTTCTCTTCGTATAAGTCCTTTCTGCCTGTAATATCCGTTAATATATCCATCATCCTAAGGTAATCCTCAAAGGTCTCCACATCAAAATAAGCTGTGGTGATACCTGCTTCATGAAGCATATCCTTTAATTCCACATGCTCTGCTATGGTTGCCGACAGTAAAACAAAATCTACCTGATTCGCTATGATCAGCTCCAGATTGGGACTTTTTAACAAGCCTAGATTAACCACATCCTCCGAAAGGGTAATATCTCTTTCATTGGTAATGTCATCCGTTACCGCGGTAAGCTTTCCTCCTGCCAGCAGCCAGGCCTCCGCTAAGCTTCCTGATACAGCAGCTACTCTTTGCGGTTGATTTACGATAACTTTCTGTTGCAAATCATCGGTGAAGGCCACCGGATCAGAATCCTGCTCTCCGGCCCCTTCATTCTCCGCAGTAATCCGGCTGTTTATTTTTTGCCCCTCACCCTTTGTTTCGCCCGCTCCCTTGCAGCCTGCCAGGCTCATCATCAGCAAAGCACACATGGTAAGAGGTATTATTTTTTTCATTGGTCTCATGATTTTGTTTTCTCCATTATGTCCGACAAATGCTGTAAATACCATTCCCTGACTGCGGGATATTCTCCCAACCCTTTTACCACGGCCTCTACCCGATATCCATTTTCCCTTAACAGGCTCGCCGCAGAGCCGGTTTCTCCCGCCATATCATTTTTGGCATGCTCTCCTGCCACAAACATAAAGGGTGCCAGCACCACTCTTTTCTCTCCGGTAACCGAGATCTTCTCCAAGGCTTCCGGCAAATCCGGTTCTCCTTCAACCGTATATACGAATACCTTTTTCCTTCCCTGATGATGAAAGGCATTTTCTAATTTTCCATATGCCCTGTTAGCGGTATGCGCTGAGCCATGTCCCATGAAAAGCAGTACATCATCCTGCACCAGATCCTTCATTTCGTCCCACGTTCTCTTTGCCATTTCCTCAAAGTCCTGTTCTCTATGTAATAAAGGTTCTCCTATTTTCATCAGAATAAAATCTTTACCAAATTCGCGAGCCATTGCCTTCATTTTATGATTTTCAATGCCGTCAATAATATGGGTAGGCAGTATATATACCTTTTGTACGCCGTCTCCTTTCATGATTTCCAAGGCTTCTTTCACATCCGGCATTCGCAGGGAATCTTCTTCCCTTATTCTTCTTCTGATTAAATTGCTGGTATAGGCCTGATATATATTTTCCATACCTGTTTTCTCCCTGATGTATGCCACCAATGCCTCTATATTTTTTTCTCTGGTATCCTTATGACTCGTTCCAAAGCTGACAACCAATATTCCGGATTTCATTCCTGTTCCCTTTCTTTCCTATACTCCTGTTCATAAGCTGTGATTATCCGTATACTTTTTCCGTTCCACGAATCTCCCCATGATAAACGCAATCACTCCCACTCCTATTCCTGTTTGGAGACAGAAAAAGAGACTTTCTATTTCTCCCGTATTTCCCCTCCGATGGCACTTTCCAGCACCGGAGTAAACCATGGTTCATAGGAACCTCCGTTAATATCTTCCACCACAACGCTTCCCGCATCGTCAGAGCCCCCGAATTCGGCTCCCCGTAATGCGAAAAAAGGTACAAAAGTCAATAATAATGCCACAACAAGCAACGCAATTACAATACCCTTATTTTTATTCAATTATTCCGCCTCCTTTATAAATCCGATTGCCTTCATTTCCGGTATGGCATAGGTCTCCAATGCCATAATGATAATCACAGTCAGAATACCTTCCAATATGGCAAGGGGCAGCTGAGTGGGCGCAAATACACCTAAGAACTTAATCATCGATGCTCCTGTTCCTCCCTCCATGGAAGGATATGCCAGGGCTAATTGAAGACTGGTAATACAATAGGTAAACAAATCTCCCAGAAATGCAGCTAAGAAGATACCGATTTTTTTATTTATCTTCCACTTTTGACACAGCCAGAATATTCCAAAGGAAAGAAAGGGGCCGGCAATTGCCATGGAAAAGGTATTGGCGCCTAAGGATGTCAATCCCCCATGTGCCAGTAAAATCGCCTGAAAAAGTAACACGATGACCCCCAGCACAGCAACCGGTGCCGGTCCCAGCAATAGGGCCCCAAGCCCTGTGCCCGTCATATGGGAGCAGCTTCCTGTGACAGAGGGTATTTTAAGTGATGAAATGACAAAAATAAAGGCTCCTGACATAGCCAGTATGGTTATATTCTTTCTGTCATTTTTAACCGTTTTATTAATGGAAAATACTCCCCATACCAAAAACGGTAATGAAATAATTCCCCATGCGATACAATACTTGGGCGGCAGGTACCCCTCCATAATGTGCATGGCATTTACTGCGGGTGTCACAGAAAATAACAATGCACACACAGCAGTAAACAATATCATGTTTCTTTGTTTCTTTGACATAAAATCCTCCTTACGTCTTACGACTTCTTTTTTTACTTTCTCTATAACAAATCCTGAAATCCAGAAATATCTCTGGGACATCTGTTATCGTAATGCCATAAACCTTTTTGCAGTAACATATGGTACATCCTGACCACAAAAGGCTCTTCCAGGTCTGCCTCCTCCAGCAGCCTCCTGTCAAAAAAGACAGAATAAGGATCCCCATCCTTTATGATTTTTCCATCAGCAAATACCAATATGCGGTCTGCCCACCGAAAAGCAAAATCCACATCATGGGTGGAAATGAGTATGGTCTTCCCCTCTTCCTTCAGTTTCTCCAATACCTGCTCCAGCATAGTTCTGTTGAACGGGTCCAAAGATGCCGTAGGCTCATCAAATATAATTACTTCCGGCTTCATAGCTATGATATCCGCAATACTGACCCGTTTTTTTTCTCCACCGCTCAAATAATGAGGCGCCCTATCCTCAAAGCCCGTTAAATTCATATAGGACAGTGCATAGCCGACTCTTTCCCTTACGGTCTCCACGGGCATTTTTAAATTCATGGGCCCGAAGGATACTTCCGCCAATACCGTAGATGCTATTATC
>CAMJWQ010000314.1 GCA_946409475.1 uncultured Lachnospiraceae bacterium | reverse complement strand
GCTCTATGACACTTCTTCCTGTTTTCGCAAATTCTACGATACATTCCCCTTTAAAATTTTTTTCGATAATAAATTTTAAAGAGTCAATCACAATTCCTTCATCATCAGCAAGCATGATTTTATACATAATTATCCTCCCTAACCGCCTACTCATTGTAACTTATCGAAAATATTTTTTACTTTTGATATGGTATATACAGCAGCACTTCCGTACCTTTATTCATTCCATCACTTTTAATGGAAAAAACATCCTCTCTGTTATAATATAATTTCAACCTGCTTATTACATTCCCAAGTCCGATTCCCGTTGAATTTTTTGATAAATCCGTTTCTTTTTCTTCCCCCCTCATGATCCTGTCAATGATACTCTGTCCCATGCCAATGCCATTGTCTTTCACACTGATACAGATTTTTCGTTCTTTTTGAAATACGGCTACCTTTATGAAGCCTTTCCGATTGATATTTCGAATACCGTAATTTACCGCATTTTCTACGATGGGCTGCAGTACCATACTGGGTATTTTAATAGCTTCGAGAGAGCTGTCTATTTCTTTACTGTAGTTGATTTCACCGGAAAATCTTACATTTAAGATATAAATATAGCTGTCCACCAATTTAATTTCCTCCTTAATGGTTGTATCCTGATTAATTTTTTTCACATTATATCGAAAAAAATCAGCCATATTTTCCACAAAGAGACAGGTCCTTTCCGCTCCCTCCATCATGGCCAGCTGCGCGCCTGCATTCAACGTATTAAATAGAAAATGGGGATTGATCTGAGCCTGTAAATACTTAAGCTGGGCATCCTTTAAATGTCCCTTCATTATCAATTCCTTTTCCTTTAAAGCACTTTCCGTTTCCATTTTCTCTTTTATCTGTTCAATGTAATTACGAATGCTCAAAATCATCTTATTAAAGGCTCTGGCTACGATGCCCACTTCATCCAAGGTATCAACATTGACCAGTTTAATATCCAGTTTTCCTTCCGCCACTTCATTGGCTGCTCTTGCCAGCTTCATTAACGGTCTGGTAATGCTCTTAGTCAATAAAAAAATAAGTATGATATTAGCAAGGGTAACAGCTATGAGAATGGTTGCACTGATAACCTCCAGGTATTGCAGGGATACCAGCAGTAATTTATAGTTATTGGAGTTGGATTTAAACTGTTCATTATTTAGACTATAGATAAAGGTGTTAATATAAGAAAACAGACCGCAGGATTCTTCATACAATTCATTATACTTTTCAATGTTACGTCCCCGTTTGGCCTGCATGGTCTGATTTGTTAAAACCAAATACCCTTCCGACATGCTTTTAATATTTTTTTCCATTAACAGCATGTCATTATCAATGACTTCCGAATTAAGGCTGTCCAGCAGATCTCTGAATTCCTGTTCATTCCGATAATAGTTTTCAAGAGAATCAGAGCTTTTTGTGTTCAGATAATCCGTCATACTGGTATGTACGCTTTCCAAAGAATCCGTAAGTTCATTGAGCTTAACATTGCTTACATATACTTTATCAATCTCCTGAATCATGGAATTGATATTTAAATACATAAAAAACATGACCGCAAAAATGATAAAGGAAGTAAAAATAAAAATCAAGGTAAGCTTAAGCTGTATGGTTAATTTTTTCCACCGGTTAATTAATACCTCTCGCATTTTTTTCATTAAATCCACCCCGATAGCTTAGTCATTTTCAATCATTTCCTGCTTTGCATTTCTATATAAATTTACATTATCCTCATTGATTATTTTCGTATTTACAGGCAGATATCCACTGACATGTCCCGTATCCATATATTCTTCCATCGCCTGTATACTGAGATTCCCCATCTGTCTTGCATCAATGGAAATGGTGGAATAGATGATCTTCTTTTCTATGGCACCTAATATGGTATCGGAATCATAATTACCGATTATTTTAATTTCTCCTACTTTATTGTAATCCACTACTGCCTGATAGGCACATTGTGTATTGACCGCATTTAAGCAGATCATAATATCGGGAATATTTTGCGTATCCATAATGATATCCCGAATGGATTCCTCCGCGCTGAAGGCGTTCTCATTATCCACCGCGACCGCCTGTATGGCAATCTGATTATCTTTGATTTTCTCAACGGCTTCTTTTATACCCAAATATACGATATTCTGGCTGGAATCCGTTGCATTGGTATCCATTAATACAAATATTCTTTCCGTGCTCTCGTCACAAAGCTCTAATAACTGCTCTCCGTATTCCTGTCCCAAATTATAACTGTTGACCCCCACAAAGGATTGCCTTTTACTTTGAGAGCTGTCGTAAAATACCGTGGTGACCACAATCCCGCTCGTCACTGCTTTATCAATTAACGCTGTTGTTTCCTCACTCTCATTTCCTTCTACAATAATGCCGTCTGCTTTCGCATCGATAGCTATTTGCAGCAGTTCATTAATACTATAATCAACGGAAAGATTTTTTCCCAAATATTCCACGTAAGCGTTTTCCTCCACCGCCTGTTCAAGTGCCCCCTCATAAATACTGTCCCACAGAGGATCCGCATTGTTTCCTGTTATCAAAACATAATGCTTATCATATTGGTTGTATTTTATACTATCCTTTAATCCCTCTTTCATAATACTGCTGTGAAAATAGAACATACAAAAAACCACCAGTAATAAAATAATCACAATTCCGGTAGACATAAAAATCGGAGCTATTTTTTGTTTTCGTTCCTGCTTTTCATCCCATTCCTTTTTCATACCAACCCTCATGTATCTTTGCTTCCTAATAGTAAATACACAAAAGACGTTGTATATCTGCAACGTCCTTTATGTCTGTCCTCTTACTTAATTATACATCTAAATCCAATTTAGTTAAATATCGGTTTTCTTATCCTCTTATATATTTTCCGGAATTTTAATTTCACTGTTAATGATGATACACTCCTGATTGGGAACTGTCCCGTGTACCAGATATTCGACTGCCGTTATCAGAGACTGGTATCCCTGTATATAAGGCTGTTGGCATATGGTAGCTTTAATAATTCCCTTTTCTATCAATTTTAATACGGCGGGTGTGATATCACATGCTACGATATCCATATTATCTGCTTTTCCTGATTCCAGCACAGCCTGGCAAACACCCGCCACACCGGCCGCTACAATATAAAGGGCATCGATTTTTGGATATTCCCTCAGCATTTTCAAGGTCTGCTCGTAGCCTTGTTCGTCGTCATCATTCGTTTCTATGATATCAACAATAGCCAGCTCCTTATATTTATTCTTAATAATTTGATTAAAACCAAGTATCCGTTGGTTATGTCCCAGTATTTTTACGGATCCCGTCGCTATACCCACCTGGGCTTTTCCTTTTGTTAATAAACCAAGGCAGCCGCATGCCGTCTGTCCGCTTTTAAAATAATCACTGCCCACATAACACAAACGGCTGCTGTTTTCGATATCATTATTAACCGTTATTACCCTAATTCCCCGCTCCGCCAGGGCATTGATTTTTTCTGCAATACCCTCATCGTTAATGGGCTGAAGGATCAATAAATGTACCAAAGGTTCCAGTTCCTTTATTAATGACAGCTGAGTGGGAGCATGATACCCTTTCATGGTTTTCATGATCACCTGTATGCCGTATGCAGCAGCTTCTCTTTCCGCCTGCCTCATACCGGAAATAACATCATCAAAAAATTCATTTCCTTCCGAGGACAGAATAATTCCTATCATAAAATTCTTCTTAATGGCAGCCAGAGCTTTGCCTGCCATATTAGGCTCATAGCCAAGCTCTTTTGCCACTTTACGAACCAGCTTTTCCGTTTCGGGCTTAACGCGCCCCCGGTTATTCAGTACCCGGTCCACCGTCCCTCTGGAAACCCCGCTCAGCTCTGCAATTTGCTTTATTGTAACTGCCATATATACTCCGTCTATACAAAAAATTGTACTTATTGCCAATCATACCAAAAATACATTATTATGAAAGCTTATGCAAAAGGGTTTTCCGATCGGTATAACATTCCCCTGGGTTGATTAAAGCCAATATCTTCGATACCTAAATACTTAAATACTTCAAAGATTAATTTTCCATAGTGCCCGAATGCAACGGCTCCGTGATGGGGATAATTCTTTTGTACTAAAACGTGGCGGTAAAATCTGCCCATTTCTTCTATGGCAAAGATCCCGATGCCGCCAAAGGATTTCGTTTTCACAGGAAGTACCTCTCCCTCAGCCACATAAGCGCATAATTTGGCAT
>CAMJWQ010000313.1 GCA_946409475.1 uncultured Lachnospiraceae bacterium | reverse complement strand
AACCATAACCGATGGGAAGAAGGTACTGCCGGTTCAGCTCCCGGCATTTTTCATCCAAATGCCGCACCCTCAAAGCAGTATGACCGGACGGTCCATCATACCCCGGCATTTGATATTGTTCAAAAAATAAGTACCCATCCTCAGAATAGCTCCAGTCATATGCCCAATACTCCTCCTTTGATTTTACTTCCGCAGTTTTCCCATTCCATGAAAGATAGCTTCTTGTCACATCAACTTCTCCTTCTGATGTCTGCAAATCAAATTGAATGAAGCCTCCATTGTCCACGACGCAGATAACAGTAAGTTCCGCTTCTTCCTTATTTTCAACTTTTCCGATGAATTCCTTTACTTTATCAGAATTTACCATATCAACCTGGTTTTTGTCATCCACGGCCGCATATCCGGCATCTCCCAGACATTCCACAATTTTTTTCACAGTATCCAATGTGCCAAGTGTATCATTATTCACTGCCTGCACATAAATCTTCCGGTAGCACTCCGCTATTTCTTTTGGTCCCGTAAAAAATTCCTTCTGTGTTTGCTGCACATTCCGTACCGTTTCATTCACCTTGCTTTGTTCTATGGATTGAGAGGTATTGCCGCAACCCGGTACTCCAAATGACAGTAAAACAAGTACCAGCAATAATTTCTCCTTTTTCAAGCAACCACCTCCCCTAACAGTCATCCCGTCCCCATTGCTCTCTTTATTCTTACGTTTATAAGAATTTTAGATATAATTCAGCCTGTCTCTTCAAAAAAACGCCTCGAATAAAATCTTACCCCTGTGAAATCAATAAGTCAAGTAAATTGACTAATGGATTTTTTGTCCGTTTTATTCCTTTATCCTTATATTTCTAATCTCATATCCCCTAAGGAAATTATCTTTTTCTTTCTCATAAGCTCCGATATGGCAAACGCCAAGACAGCCGGGAGAACAAAGTGCATGATGATGATCTTAGCCACTACCATGGCAGCCGGTTCATTTGCTGTCATGGTTTGATATGTCATAATTTGACCAACAAGACCAGCCGTACCCATACCGGAGCCTGTTGCATTATTGGTCATAGAAAAAACCAGGGTTGATACGGGACCTAATATCGCACTTGTCAGGATAGCCGGCATCCATATGACCGGCTTTTTTACAATATTAGGAACCTGCAGCATAGAAGTTCCCAAGCCTTGTGCCAGTAACCCGCCAGCTTTATTTTCACGGAAGCTCGCCACTGCAAAACCAATCATATTTGCACAGCAGCCTACCGTGGCTGCTCCTGCTGCCAGTCCGGACAGATTTAAAATGATTCCCAGTGCGGCAGAACTGATTGGTAATGTTAATATCATCCCCATTAAAACGGAAACAATAATACCCATCATAAAGGGCTGCTGTTCCGTCCCCCAGTTAATAATAGAACCTAGCCAGGTCATAAATCGGGAAATGGGAGGACCGCACAGTAATCCGGCCGTCCCGCCTGTAATAATAGATACCAGGGGCGTTACCAGTATGTCTACCTTCGTCTTACCGGCTACCAAATGTCCCAGGTAAATACCTGCAAGGGCTGCTATAAAGGAACCTAAGGGTTCTCCGGGACCTGCATATTGAATAATGCCGTCTACAAAAACCGTACCGGCTAATATTTTGCCTGCAAAAGCACCAACCATACCTGAAGTGGCAGCGGATAGGGTTACCAAAGGACTTTCTTTAAACTTATAAGCCACACCGCAGCCAATTCCCGCTCCTGTAACGGATGCCGCCACCTTGCCGATCAGAAGCAAATATGCCCCAACAATTCCCGGAATAAAAGAGGCAATCTGCTGGATAATAGTTCCGATTATCAGAGTAGAAAACAGCCCCAGTGCCATTCCGCTTAACCCATCTATAAAGATATGGTTTAATACTTTTTTCAATTTTGCCATTGTGATTCTCCTTTTCCTGCAGTTGCTCCGTAATTATGTATTTACATATGTATTTACAACTGTCTTGTCATTAAGAAGATGGTATCACAATTATTTTTCATTCGCAAGATAAAACTCAACTTTCCAAGTTTTGTCTGCTTTGCTTTTTCCTCTAAGGAAATAAATATCCCTTTTCCTTAAGAGCCTCTTCAATATCCTTTAAGATTTCTTCCGATGACGCTTCAATCGTGTGATAATGTACGCCGCCTGTCAGTTCCTTTAAAGGTCTTGTTTGATTTTGTTTTATTTTCTTATAAAATTCATCTGCATCTTTTCTGCTGTTTATTATTAAATCGACAGTAATCTGTCCGTAAATTTCGTGCTCTACAATTACGGCTAAGACCCTTCCTCCATAATCGACAATGGTATATAATTCATCTAAAATTTCTTCTGTTGAATGCTTTACCCTTATAATTCTCCGATAATTCGATACCAATTCATCACTATGAAATAATACATAGCCTTTATTCGTCGATAGGATATTTTTATCGGCTGCTCTTAATAATGCTATATCCTGAACAATAATCTGCCTGCTGACTCCTAATATTCTTGCTAATTCCGCTCCGGATAAGGCTTTTTCATTCTCTTTAAGAAGCTCCATTAATTTTTCCCGTCTCTTTTCTCCTTCCATTGCTTCCTCCATTCTTTGTATTTTAACATGCTTGGTTTCACTTGCCTGCCATTCCCTCCAAATCCAATAATCTGCCGCCAAATGATCTTTATATAAGTATTAAAGTTATCATTTTATTGTTCTAAACAAATACATAACATATACAAATTCACAATACTATTTTACCATACGAATCTTATTATTGTAAATTTAACTTCTAGTAATAAGTTTTGCACAATAAGGATAAACATTGTATACAAAGTCAATCCTATTTTTATAGAAAGTTGATATATTAGCCACTGTTATCAATAAAATAATTGTTAAAGTTTATAGAAATCATCTTTACTTTTTTGTGTAAATGTGCTATTCTTAATTAGTGTTATATAACATAACATGTAATTTTTTTTGGAGGTATCATAAATGAACAAAGGTACAGTAAAATGGTTTAACAACCAAAAAGGATACGGATTCATCTCTGACGAAAGCGGAAACGATGTATTCGTACACTTTACAGGTCTTAACATGCAAGGCTTCAAATCCCTGGAAGAAGGGCAAGCAGTAGAATTTGAAGTTGTTGACGGTGCTAAAGGACCTCAAGCTACCAACGTAACTCTTTTATAAGCACGATGTTCAATGTGCCTTTCTTCATTTAATATATCATTTATGATTTTAAATAATGAAAGTAGCTATATTGAAGTAAATGCAGAAGAGAAAATCCCAAAATTCCTTTGAATTTTGGGATTTTTTTATTTTGTGGCTAAGCTGTTTTTACTCAAATATCATTGCCTGGGCTCTGTTCTCCTACTCCGGAATTTTGTCCGGCATTGCTGGCTCAAATTTTATAAGGCTTACAAGGATAAATGTATAACCGCTTATTAATTTTGAAAAAATATTTGACAACTGACAATAAATCACTATAATGAAATTAAGTAAATGAACAGGATTAAACCGACGATTAAGAATAGTACGTATAGGATATTGTTTCCAGAGAGCTGTAGTTGGTGTGATACGGCAGCAATCCTTATACCGAATGGCCTTATGAGGGTAGAAAGAAAAGCAGTGTTCTGCTGAGTAATGTCTGACGGGATTTCCACTCGTTATTAAGGGAGCATATATGTTTGTATATGAGTAAGTGAGTGTTACACACTAATGTGGGTGGTACCGCAGAAGTTTATGTTGATTATAAGACTTTTGTCCCAGTTTATTCTGGGACAAAGGTCTTTTTTAATTTATAGGAAACACTTGTTACTGTAAAGTGTTAAAGTGTATGATTTCCTATAAATTAAAACCCTCCGGGAGGATGCACACGAATGCATGAGGAAGATGTCACTGCGTGACTGCATTCGGCGCGCAAAGTGTCTTCTCCTTCAAGAATAAGGGGGCAGGGGAGCTGAGAGTGTCGAAGACGCTTTGTTCATTGCCGGAAAGCACCTTATTAAGTAACCTGTCCTGTTTACTGTGTATGTTATTTTATTTAAGAATTATAATATCTATAATGGAAAGGAGTCACTATCATGAAAAAAGTACCGCACAGAATCTATCTGTCAGAGGAGCAAATGCCGAAGCAATGGTATAATTTAAGAGCCGACATGAAGGAATTACCGGAGCCCATGTTAAATCCTGCCACTAATAAACCCGTCACGGCGGAGGATTTATATCCTGTTTTTTGTGAAGAGCTGGCAAAACAGGAAATGGATGATA
>CAMJWQ010000312.1 GCA_946409475.1 uncultured Lachnospiraceae bacterium | reverse complement strand
CCTGAGAAGCTTGCTAAGCTTCGTGGAAAATCTGTTGCGGAAATCATTGGTTAGGCATGGCTGTCCTTAGTAAGACAGAGCATAGCAAGGAGGAAATGAAGATGGCAGATAAATTGAAAATAACCTTGGTAAAATCTCCCATTGGTGCAATTCCCAAACACAAGGCTACTATTACGGCATTAGGACTTAAAAAATTAAATAAGACTGCTGAGATGCCGGACAATGCAGCTATCAGGGGGATGATTAAGCAGGTAACACATTTAGTGAAGGTTGAAGAAATATAAAAATCAGATAAGGAGGTGTTGAGATGGACTTATCAAGTTTAAAACCAGCAGAAGGTTCCAAACAGAGTGGTAATTTCAGAAAAGGACGCGGACACGGTTCGGGAAATGGAAAAACAGCCGGAAAAGGACACAAGGGTCAAAAAGCCCGTTCAGGCGGCGGTGTAAGACCAGGTTTTGAAGGTGGACAGATGCCTTTGTATAGAAGAATTCCTAAAAGAGGTTTTCATAACAGAAACGCAAAAGAAATTATCGGAATCAATTTAAATGCGCTTGAGGTTTTTGAGAACAATACGGTAGTTTCCATAGAAACTCTTAAGGAAGCCGGTATTGTTAAAAATGCCAGAGACGGAGTTAAAATCCTTGGAAATGGAGAATTAACTAAGAAGCTTACTGTTCAGGTAAACGCATTCAGCACGACAGCTAAAGAAAAAATAGAAGCTCTTGGTGGAAAAGCAGAGGTGATCTAATGCTTACTACTTTAAAGAACGCATTTAAAATCAAAGAACTAAGAAACAAATTAATCTTTACGTTTTTAATGCTGATCGTGATTCGGCTGGGATCACAGCTTCCGGTACCGGGTGTCGACAGAAATTATTTTGCGAACTGGTTTGCGAAACAAACCGGTGATGCATTCAATTTCTTCGATGCCTTTACCGGAGGGTCTTTTTTACAAATGTCAATTTTTGCGTTGAATATTACGCCTTATATTACGTCCTCCATTATCATGCAGCTTCTTACTATTGCCATACCTAAATTGGAGGAGATGCAAAGGGACGGAGAGGACGGAAGGAAGAAAATTGCATCCATTACCAGATACGTTACGGTAGGTCTGTCTATATTTGAAGCCAGTGCAATGGCTATTACCTTCGGAAGCCAGGGCTTGTTGGATGAATATAATTTCATAAATGTTCTTACCGTTATTGTTGCCTTAACGGCAGGTTCTGCTTTTCTTATGTGGATCGGTGAAAGAATAACGGAAAGAGGTGTGGGAAACGGAATCTCTATTGTGCTGTTGATTAATATTCTTTCCAGAATACCAAGTGATTTTGCATCTCTTTATGAACAGTTTATAAAGGGAAAAAGTGTGGCTATTGGAGCGTTGGCTGCGCTAATTATCTTAGCTGTTGTAGTGGGCACGGTGATTTTAGTTGTATTTTTGAACGGCGGCGAAAGAAAAATACCCGTTCAATATGCAAAAAAAGTACAGGGACGTAAAATGGTTGGCGGACAATCCACAAGTATTCCTCTTAAGGTGAATACGGCAGGGGTTATTCCCATTATCTTTGCATCCTCCATTATGCAGTTTCCAATTGTAATTGCTTCCTTTATCGGTAATACGGGAAATGGAATTGGCAGTAAGATATTAAGGGGATTAAATTCCTCAAGCTGGTTTAAACAGAGTGAACCCATTTATTCCGTAGGCTTGCTTGTGTATATCGGTTTAGTGATCTTCTTTGCTTATTTTTACACGTCAATTACCTTTAATCCTATTGAAATCGCCGATAATATGAAAAAGCAGGGCGGGTTTATTCCTGGTATACGCCCCGGTAAACCGACTACGGAGTACTTATCAAAAATATTAAGCTATATTATTTTTATAGGTGCGGTTGGCTTAATTATTGTTGCCATAATACCGATATTCTTTAATGGAATGTTCGGTGCCAGTGTCTCTTTTGGAGGCACCTCCATAATCATTATCGTAGGTGTTATATTAGAAACTATGAAGCAGATAGAATCCCAAATGCTGGTACGTTACTACAAAGGATTTTTGGATGATTAAAAGGCATGAGAGTATCATAAATCATTGAAATTTGTGATGCTCTCTTGCATACATTATGATGGAAGGAAATCTTTCGCCGGCAATAGGTTAGAAAATAAAAAATATGGCAATAATTTGTAAAAAGCGGAGGAAAGTGTGAAGGAAATCTTTCACAGCTATCTTTATGTGCGGGAAAATCTGCACGAATTGGAGGAAATCATGAAAATTATTATGCTGGGGGCTCCCGGAGCAGGAAAAGGGACACAGGCAAAATTAATTGCCGGCACCTATAAAATTCCTCATATATCTACGGGAGATATCTTTAGAGCAAACATTAAAGAAGGTACGGACCTGGGGAAAAAGGCAAAGACGTATATGGATCAGGGTCTTCTTGTTCCCGATGAACTGGTAGTGGATCTGGTAGTTGACCGTGTGGCTAAAGAGGACTGTAAGAACGGTTACGTATTGGACGGCTTCCCCAGAACGATACCTCAGGCAGAGGCACTGGATAAAGCCCTTGCTGCTTTGGGTGAAAACATAGATTATGCAGTTGACATGGAAGTTCCTGACGCGAATATTGTAAACAGAATGTCCGGCAGAAGAGCTTGTCCGGCATGTGGTGCTACTTACCATATCGTGCATATACCGACCAAAAAAGAAGGAATTTGTGACCGGTGTGGAAAAGAACTTATATTGAGAGATGATGACAAACCGGAAACTGTAAAAAAACGTTTGGATGTTTACCATGATCAGACTCAGCCTCTGATTGCATATTATAAAAGAAGTAATATATTAAAAGAGGTTGACGGAACAAAGGACATGGATGAGGTATTTAAATCCATTGCCGCTATAATAGGAGCTTAGAAAATGGCAGTTTCAATTAAATCTTCAAGAGAGATTAACCTTATGAGAGAGGCTGGAAGGATTCTTGCCGTTACTCATGAGGAGCTGGAAAAAATAATTAAACCGGGTATATCAACATTAGAAATCAATAAGGCCGGTGAAGATATCATCCGGGGCTTTGGTTGTATACCTTCCTTTTTAAATTATAACGGATATCCCGCATCTATTTGTTTATCCGTTAATGATGAGGTCGTACACGGAATTCCTTCACCTGACAAAATCCTTAAGGAGGGAGATATTGTCAGTATTGATGCCGGTGTTATTTATAAGGGCTATCACTCCGATGCAGCCAGGACAATACCGGTGGGGGAGATTAGTGAGGATACCAGGCAACTGATAGAAGTTACGAAACAATCCTTTTTTGAAGGCATCAAATATGCCAAAGAAGGATGTTACTTATATGATATTTCTGCGGCCATTAATGATTATGTAGATAATTTTGGCTACGGTGTTGTCAGGGATTTGGTTGGTCATGGAATTGGATCCAGTATGCATGAAGACCCGCAAATACCTAATTTTAGACAGCGAAGAAGAGGTTTAAAGCTTCAGGCCGGAATGACACTTGCAATTGAACCGATGATTAATGCAGGGCGTTGTGATGTTGAGTGGCTTGATGACGACTGGACAGTAGTTACGGAGGACGGTTCTTTATCAGCGCACTATGAGAATACGGTCTTAATCACAGATGGTGAACCTGAAATATTAAGTATACTTCGTAATTGAGGTAAAGACATGATTGAAAATGAAGTGGGAATGTTAGCTTTTTCAAGAGCAGGTCATGATAAAGATGAAATATTTATCATTATAAGAGCAGATGGAGAATATGTATATTTAGTAGACGGGAAAAATAGACCTTTAGCGAGACCGAAAAAGAAAAAAAGAAAGCATATTCAAATCATTCATGATAAAGATGAAAATTTAATGACAAGGCTTGAAAAAGGCCTGCAGATATTTGACGATGAGATTAAAAGAATCATTAAACTTTATAAGCAGTCGAATTAACTTCAAGCATCTATTGGTTGTATCAGGTAAAGGAGGTAGTAAGTATGTCAAAGACAGATGTTATCGAAATTGAAGGCACAGTAGTTGAAAAATTGCCCAATGCCATGTTTCAGGTAGAATTGGAAAACGGACACAAGGTATTGGCTCATATCAGCGGGAAACTGCGTATGAATTTTATTCGTATTCTGCCTGGAGATAAAGTTACCATCGAATTATCACCATATGATTTAACAAAAGGCAGAATTATTTGGAGAGATAAATAATAAAAGTAAATCATAGTAACGAGACAAACAGTAACCCAGATAATTTGGGAAATAAATTAATTAG
>CAMJWQ010000311.1 GCA_946409475.1 uncultured Lachnospiraceae bacterium | reverse complement strand
TGATCCTAGTATTCGCGGTGTAAAAATTGAAGAGCATTTCGAAAAGGAGACGGAGGTTAAGATTACAAAGGTAGTTATTGAAACAAAAAATGGAGCGAAAGCTATGGGCAAGCCAATGGGAACGTATATCACATTAGAAGCGGCTAATTTAATTGATTCCGATGAAGGCTATCATCGTGAGGTATCTAAAGAACTGGCAAAACAAATGAAGGAAATGATTCCCAATATGGAGGCTGAGCAATCTATTTTAATAGTGGGATTGGGAAACCGGGAGGTAACTCCGGATGCCTTAGGGCCCAACGTAGTATCAAATATGCAGATTACCAGACATGTGGTCAGAGAATACGGGAAAGCTGCATTTGGAGTTGAAAAAATTAATTCAATAAGCGGAATCGTACCTGGTGTTATGGCACAGACAGGTATGGAAACTTCTGAGATAATAAAAGGGATAATCGATGAAACACATCCCAATTTAATAATCGTGATAGATGCATTGGCTGCAAGAAGTACGAAAAGGCTTAACAGAACCATACAAATAACCAATACAGGCATACATCCGGGGTCCGGCGTGGGAAATCACCGAAATGCCCTCACGGAAGAAGCATTAGGGGTACCTGTGATTGCTATCGGTGTGCCAACGGTAGTTGATGCAGCGACTATTGTTAATGATGCCATGGAAAATCTTCTGAATGCCATGTCGGAATTAAATAATATGTATGTGACGCCAAAGGACATTGACGAAACAGTAAAAAGGTTAAGCTTTACCATATCGGAGGCTTTAAATATGGCCCTGCAGACACCGAATTCATAAGACCTTTAGTTATGGAAAAGCAGGAACCCCGATACCCTATGGCTATAAGGTATTTCCATAAAGTTTCAAAGTGGCTGCCAAAATTGGCAGTCATTTTGAAACATGCTTCGGAATATACTTTATAAGATATAGTATCGGAAGAAAAATACACTTCTGATAACACTCGAAAATAAGCTTTCTCGTTAACCTATGGGGGAAAAGTATGGAACGAATAAAAGTAAAATCACAGCTATGGATATGGGGCTTTATTATTATTTTAGGCATTATTTTTATCGTAAAGGCATTTTCCGTTTATCAATTATCGGATGTTATGCTAAACGAGGTACATATCCTGTCTCATATAAAAAATACCTTTCAAAAAGCAGTTTTGACAACGTATATGCCAAATTTGACTTATCCGCTGAGTGAAGAGAATGAAAGTAAAAATTTTGAAGAATTTATTATGGATAAGGTGTGGGAAGAAGTGCCTGTCTACCAATATATGAAAGACTATATGACTTATGAAACTCAGGTCGAAAGTAAAGAAACCTATGAGCAAATACTGGCCAGTGAGGCGCAAAATGAAAATTCGGTAGATCCGGAAACGGGAGAAGTAACGATGGCAGAAGGGGCGGTCAGTTTAGAGGAGACATTACCGGAAGAGATACCGGGAACAGAAGAGGCAACGGCGGAGGCGGGAACGGCCGATAACCAAACAGGAGAAAACGGACAGGAAACGGCAGCGGCCAGCACACTTCCCTTTTCTCTGGAGCAATTAGATGATTATAATTTTTTATACAGTACCTTTTATACCGGTGACACTACCACCGGTATCAATGCGGACCAGTTAAACAGAGCCGCATTAATGGATAAAGATATGAGAGTAACGGTGGATAGCTCCGTACCGCAAATATTGATTTATCATACCCATGCTTCAGAAGCCTATGCGGATTCTGTTGAAGGCGATTACAGCACTACTGTCGTAGGGGTTGGAGAGCGGCTGGCAGCCATATTAAGAGATACATACGGATACAATGTCATACATGAAACAGGTGTATACGATATACCAAGAGATGATGCTTATGCAAAAACCCCTCCCGTATTGGAAAATATTCTAAATCAAAACCCGAGCATTGATGTCATTATAGATGTGCACAGAGACGGTGTCCAAAGTGAAGAAGTAAAGCTGGTAAAAGAAATTAATGGCAAGCAGATGGCACAATTTATGTTCGTAAACGGCTTAAGCTATACCAACTATAACGGTGATATTGATAATCTCTATAATCCATATAAGGCAGATAATTTGGCCTTTGCTTTTCAGCTGCAGCTAAAAGCTACCCAGTATTATAACGGATTGGCCAGAAAAATTTACTTAAAGCCCTATCGATTCAATCTGCAATACAGACCCAAAAGTCTGCTTCTGGAGGTTGGGGCACAAACGAATACATTACAGGAGGCCTTAAATACTATGGAACCGGTTGCCGAAATCCTGAACAAAGTGTTGACGGGAACGGAATAAGACAGGTAAAGAAAGAAAATTATCCGATTGCCGGTCTATAGGCCGGATATCCGCGCCAACCATAAGATATAGACAAAAGAAATTTAGATATGCTATAATATGACCACTTGGCGAGGTATTATTAAGCTTAAAACACCGGGAGGAATATTATGTCGGGATTTGACCAAAGCAGAATTCGTAATTTTTGTATTATTGCCCATATTGACCATGGAAAATCAACACTGGCAGATAGAATTATAGAAATGACCGGCCTGTTAACCAGCAGGGAAATGCAGGCACAGGTTTTAGATAATATGGATCTGGAAAGAGAACGGGGAATTACCATAAAGGCCCAGGCGGTACGAATCGTTTATCACGCAAAGGATGGTAAGGAATATATATTCAATTTAATCGATACCCCGGGGCATGTAGATTTTAACTATGAAGTTTCCAGGAGTCTGGCCGCTTGTGACGGAGCAGTTTTGGTAGTGGATGCTGCCCAGGGAATCGAAGCACAGACTTTGGCTAATGTCTATCTGGCATTAGACCATGACTTAGATGTTCTTCCTGTTATTAATAAGATTGATTTACCCAGTGCCGATCCGGAACGGGTGATAGAAGAAATAGAAGACGTGATAGGAATAGAGGCGCAGGATGCTCCCAAAATATCGGCTAAAACAGGACAAAATGTAGAAGAAGTGCTGGAACAGATAATAAAGAAAATACCTGCCCCCAAAGGAGATTATAATGCACCCTTACAGGCATTGATTTTTGATTCCTTATATGATTCCTATAAGGGGGTAATTGTTTTTTGCAGAATTATGGAGGGGTCTGTTAAGAGAGGAACCAGAATCCGGATGATGGCGACAAAAGCGGTGGCGGAGGTAGTTGAAGTCGGCTATTTCGGCGCAGGACAATTTATGCCCTGTGAGGAATTAAGTGCGGGAATGGTCGGATATCTTACGGCCAGCTTAAAAAATGTAAAGGATACGGCGGTTGGAGATACCATAACAGATGCCGATAATCCCTGCAAAGGGCCTCTTCCCGGATATAAAAAAGTAACCTCCATGGTTTATTGCGGAATCTATCCTGCTGATGGGGCCAAATATCCGGATTTGAGAGATGCCCTGGAAAAACTGCAGCTGAACGATGCGTCACTGAATTTTGAGCCGGAAACCTCCGTGGCCTTAGGATTCGGCTTTCGCTGCGGATTTTTAGGATTACTCCATTTGGAAATTGTACAGGAACGGCTGGAGCGGGAACATAATCTGGATTTGGTGACAACGGCTCCCGGTGTAATTTATAAGGTTTATAAAACAAATGGAGAGTTAATGGAACTGACAAACCCATCCAACCTGCCTGACCCGGCAGAAATCGCCAATATGGAAGAGCCTGTTGTAAGTGCTGAAATAATGGTGACCTCAACTTATATCGGAGCCGTAATGGATCTGTGCCAGGAAAGAAGAGGAGAATATATCGGCATGGAATATATGGAGGAAACCAGAGCGCTTATTAAGTATGAACTGCCTTTAAATGAGATTATTTATGATTTTTTTGATGCTTTAAAATCCAGAACCAAAGGATATGCTTCCTTTGATTATGAAATGAAAGGATATAGGCAATCGGAGCTGGTGAAATTAACCATGCTGATTAATAAAGAAGAGGTAGATGCTTTATCCTTTATTGTACATGCTTCCACTGCATATGAACGGGGAAGAAAAATGTGTGAGAAATTAAAGGAGGAAATTCCCAGGCATTTATTTGAAATACCCATTCAGGCTGCCATAGGAGGTAAAGTAATTGCCAGGGAAACGGTTAAGGCGATGCGTAAGGATGTATTGGCAAAATGCTATGGCGGCGATATCACCCGTAAGAAAAAGCTGTTGGAGAAGCAAAAAGAAGGTAAAAAACGGATGAGGCAGATCGGAAATGTAGAAATCCCTCAAAAAGCATTTATGAGTGTACTGAAGTTAGACAAGGAATAATAA
>CAMJWQ010000310.1 GCA_946409475.1 uncultured Lachnospiraceae bacterium | reverse complement strand
TTAGGAGGAAATCTGAAAATGAAAAAAAAGATACTTTCGTATTTATTAGCAGTAATTACGGCAGTAACCTTACTGGCCGGCTGTTCCAATACGGCGGCCACTACAACGGCAGGTGCAAATGACGGACATTCAGGTAAGGAGCAATCGGAATCTGACGCGGCAGGGGGAACCTCTGAAACGGAAAACGATACATCAGGCAAAGAAAAAACCGTTATTTCGTATTGGCATGTAAATGCCGAGACCCAGGGAGGACAGACCGTGGAAGAGCTCATTGAAAAATTTAATGAATCCAATGACCATATTGAGGTGGTCGGCGTATACAATCCGGATATGTATAAGGGCTTAATGCAAAATTTACAAGCCGAGCTGGCAACGGGAAAAGCTCCCGCCGTCGTACAGATAGGCTGGGCTTTCTTAGACTATTTTTCCGGTAACTTTGCTTATACACAGCCTCAGGATATTATTGACCAATTTGATACGGAAGATGCCACATTTTTAACGGATAATTTTCTTCCGAATATCTTAGAGCTCGCCGTTAATTCTGAGGGAAGTCAGGTGGGAATTCCGTATTCCTTAAGCACACCCGTACTTTATTATAATAAAGATATTTTTGCAGAATGCGGTTTGCCAACGGAAGGTCCGGCTACCTGGGAAGAGGTCATGGAATATTCAAAAATCATCAAGGAAAAAACAGGTAAGTACGGCTTATACATACAGGAGCCTGCCGACAGCTGGGCTACTCAGGCATTACTGGAAAGCAACGGAGCTAAAATGCTTACTGTGAATGACGGAAAACCGGAGGCAGCCTTTGCTTCTGAGGAAGGTATCGATGCCTTTCAAAAATGGGCCGATATGGTGGCGGAGGGAACGGCGCTGCATATTTCCTGGGATGAAGGCATGCAATCCTTTGTAGACGGCAATGTAGCCATGGCTTATACCACAATTGCCAGAAGAGCAAGCATACAGGAGGGAGCACAATTTGATGTGGCAGCGGTAAATTCACCCGTATGGGAAGGAAAGGAAAGAACCATACCGGCAGGAGGCTGTTTTTTAGCCATTACGGCACAAACGGATGAACAAAAAGCCGCGGCATGGGAATTTGAAAAATACTTATACAGTGTGGAAGCTATGGCCGCATGGACGATCGGTACCGGTTATGTACCGCCCAGAAAGGATGTGGCGGATGCGGAGAACGGACTGAAGGATTTCCTGGCAAAAAATGAGATGATGAAGGCCGCTACGACACAAACGGACGGAGTGGTTCCCTGGACTTCATTTCCCGGTGATGCCGGACTTGTTGCCGAGCAGACACTTTTGGATGTAAGAGATCAAATCCTAAGCGGACAGGTAACGGCAAAGGAAGGACTTACTAATGCACAGAACAGTATCAATGAGCTGTTAAGTGCCCAATAATAAGATTTAACTCTCATAAAAAATCATCATTTACCCTTTTAAGATAAGTAAATGATTTTTCATAAATGTGACAGATAGTAGAAAAAAATAATCAAAAAGCAATGGGGGAGTGCTTCAGCAGTACTCCCTTAAGCTTTAAGGAGGAAAGAATGAAAAAAATAAAAGAGTCATTATTGACCTGTTTATTTTTATTACCTGCAGGGGCTGCCTTTCTGATTTTTATGTTCATACCTCTGGCTAATACCATAATTTTAAGTTTTTTTGATTGGAATATGATTAAACCGGTTAAAAAATTTGTTGGACTGCTGAATTATATTACTATTTTTAAGGATCCCATCACATATAAGATATTGGGAAATACGTTGGCCTATATTCTGCTGCTGCTTTTGATTAATTTTGTGGTTCCCTATATATTATCCTTTGTATTGTCGGTAGTGATAAAAAAAGGAAAAAATTTTTATAAAGCAGCTTTTTTCCTGCCCAGTGTGATTTCTTTGGTGGTGGGTTCTATTTTGTATATATGGATATTAAATCCGGTGTCAGGTCCTGTTGCGATTATCGCGGATCTGTTTGGAATTCAAATGCCCATCTGGTCAAAGCAGGAGGGGGCTGTCATTTTGGTGTTAAGTCTGATTACTTCCTGGAAAGTATTCGGCTATAATTTTATTGTGGTTCTTGCAGGAGTTACGGGTGTATCAACGGAGATAATTGAAGCTGCCAAAATTGATAATATTCCCACCTATAAGATATTTCTGCAGATTGTATTGCCCATGAGCTCCGCCACGGGTATTTACGTATTTATTATTACTATTGTGCAGGGGCTTCAATATGTTTTTACACCCATTAAGGTAATTACCCAGGGAGGTCCTTATTATGCCAGTACCAATTTAATATACCAGTCCTATCACGAAGCCTTTACCTTGTACCGGACAGGTATTTCTTCCGCATATTCGGTTCTTACGATGCTGCTTTTTATTATCCTGTTAGTACTGGAATTTAAATTTGTGGAAAAAGGAGTGTATTATGAAAGCTGATAAGCAGGTAATCATCTGGCATGGCATACTGGGACTTTTTACATTTTTTTTACTGATTCCCATAGTGTTTGCAATTTCAAATTCCTTTAAAACCTTGAATGAGGCCTATAATAATGTGTTCGGAATCATTCCGGACAATCTGACCCTTGAAAATTATATCCACGTCTTTCAAAGGCTGCCCTTCTTAAAAATAACCCTTAATACATTTATAATTGCCGCTGTCGTGACCTCCTGCAAGACCGTAACCGGCTTACTGGCGGCCTATGCCTTCGTATACCTTTCATTCAGGCATAAAAATTTAATTTATTTCTCCATGTTAAGTACGATGTTTATCCCCTTTACGGTGACTATGATACCCAATTGTCTCATGATATCCAGGCTGGGTCTTTCCGATCATATTGCCGGGGTTATACTTCCCCAGTTGGCCGATGCACTTGGAATTTTTCTCTTACGTCAGAGCATGAAAACCATTCCCATATCCCTGATTGAATCCGCGCGTTTAGAAAATATCGGCCATGGGCGTATATTGAAGGATATGATAACACCCTTAATTAAGCCGGCAGTCATATCTACGGGAATCATATTTTTTATCAATTCCTGGAATGAGTATGTTTGGCCGGTTTTAATTTTAAAATCCAAAGAAAATTATACCCTTTCCCTGGCACTGCAAATGTATATCAGCTCGGAAGGAGGAACGGATTTCACCATAGCGATGGCGGTGTCCGTATTGACGATGATCGTACCCTTAATTTTATATTTATTATTTCAGCGTTATATTATCAATACCTTTGCCATGTCGGGAATGAAAGGATAGAAGGAGAAATGTATGAAAAGCATTAGGTTTGAACAGGCCTGTAAGGCCTATGGAAAAAATATGGTAGTAAAAGATCTGAATCTGGAGGTGAGAGAAGGAGAGAGACTCATCCTCCTTGGCCCTTCCGGCTGCGGGAAATCCACCATTTTACGCATGATAGCCGGTCTTGAAGAGATTTCAAAAGGGAATCTTTATATGGGAGGGCAGCTTATGAATGAGGTACCCAGCGGAGAACGGAATGTAGCCATGGTGTTTCAAAATTATGCCCTATATCCGCATATGACCGTGGAGCAAAATATCGCTTATGCATTAAAGGTACATAAAATGGCCGGAGAGGAATTAACGGAAAGAGTACAGTCGGTATTGGAGGTGCTGGAGCTTAAAGGGCTGGAAGACCGAAAGCCCAGGGAGCTTTCCGGAGGGCAGCGTCAAAGAGCGGCACTTGCCAGAGCCGTTGTAAAAAGAGCCGATTATTTTCTCTTAGATGAGCCCTTATCCAATTTAGATGCCCAATTGCGGGTACATGCCAGGAAAGAATTGGTTAAAATTCACGAAATGTATCATCCCACCTTAGTTTATGTAACCCATGACCAGGTAGAGGCTATGACCGTAGGGCAGAGGATTGCCTTATTATATGACGGAAAGCTGCAAATGATTGACACACCGTCTAACGTATATAATAAACCGGCAAATGTATTTACTGCCAGATTTATCGGCTCGCCTGCCACGAATATTGTTGAAGTGGGATGTGACGGTAATATTTTGTTTCTATCGGGGAAAAAAATGGTACTGCCTGATTCCTGGATGAAAATAATCGGAGAGCGCAGGCAATTATATTTCGGAATCAGACCCGAGCATGTAAAATTAAGACATAAGAAAACGGAAAAATCCTTAAAGGGAGTTGTGAAATATATCGAGGACTACGGCGGCAGGATGGGAGTATATTTTAATATTAATGAGGTTGAATTACTTGCCATTTGTGAAGAAAACAAATTCCTGCCGAATGAAACCGTATATTTT
>CAMJWQ010000309.1 GCA_946409475.1 uncultured Lachnospiraceae bacterium | reverse complement strand
CGCCCTCCAAAAAACAAGTCCGGAGGGCAGATAAATTACAACTGTAATTCAAAAAATTTTTTCTAATAGTAGTCAGCTCTTTCTTCTTATCCAATCAATCATATAATGTAAAGCAAGTCCTATGTTTCCGACCTGACAATGATGGGAAGCCTGCTCCTCTTTAGTGAAAATATGCCCTTCCACACTCCCGGCGTTTTTTAAAGCATGAAATTGGCGTTCATACATTTTGAGAGGTATGATATGATCATCTTTTCCGGCAAAAAGAAGTACATCCTGTGTGATGCTATTAGATATTTTCTTTGTATGATATTTTTTTAGGTATTTCATATAAGCAAATACGGAATTGGCTCCATAGGCATACATCATTTGTTCGTAGATCCATTTTTCCATATCATTACCCTTCATTTGTTTTCCTGCCATATAATTAAGCAGACTTTTTGCATTTAATGAAACCAGTAAATTGATCATATGATACTTTAACATACCATTCCGCCCCATAACACACGCAAAGAAATCATATACCACATCCCAGGCAATGACACGCTTTATCCTCTTTTCAAAGGCAGCGGCCCGCAATGCAAAATACCCTCCTAAGGAAATACCAATTAAAGTAACGTCATTAAGCTTAAAATAATCCAATACTACCTTCGTTGGCTTTTCCCATTCATGGGTCATTTTTATATGATATCTTTGCAGTGGCTCTCCTTGGCCGGGACCTTCGAACATAATGACAGTAAAGCCTTCCTCTACAAGCTCCCTGATAGAGAGGTAGAATTCTTCAATAAAGGAATCACCTCCTCCGTGTACCACAACAGTTCCTTTACCCGGATTGTCACTTCTGATACGGATAGCTTTTAAAAAGCCGGCTTGATACTTAATTTCATGTCGTTCTATTTTGTCTGATTCCAACGATTTATAAAAAAGCCTCATAAACTCATCGAACAGCCGCTTCTTTTCCTCCGTGTCCTCAAAGCAAAAAAATTCCGCAAATCGATAGTAAAATGCAGCATGCAACGTTCGGCATTCACTAAGAGCACGCTTTGCCAAGCAGGTCATGACTGCCTTAACATCTGAATAATCTCCGATTTTTTGCGCGGCTGCCATCATTTCCTCCAAAGGACATTGATTAATAAGTGCCCTGTTGAACTGAAAGTTCAGGCCAATGTCGTCATGAAAATGATAATAACCTACCGGCATCTTAAAGTGAAGTTTTTCTTTCATTCATATACCTCTTTTCTTTTAATCATTATTACAGTCTTACTATGCATTTGATCATTCCGGCAAGCCGTTGCCGAAAGGCCCAGTCGGTTTCATAAGGGAAGTTTTTAAACATTTTTAGATCCAGCGTGCTTCTTCCCACACGATTTTTTTCTTTCATCATCAACCCCCCCCCTTATCATACTAACCACTTAGTTAATTAATATTAAAAAAACATTAGCCTGGCAGGTGCGCGGCTAAATGTGTTTTTTTGAATGCGTCATAAAACTTGTCACACAATTCCTTCTCACTCATCTGATAATAGGACTCCCACTGATCCTTAAATAAAGCAAAGCTTAAAAAAGGCATCAGTCCTGTAAAAAACTCCATGACCAAAATATCTTTTTTGTCTTTGGGAAATTGAAGTCCCTGGGCTTCATATTCTTTTCGGATATTCTCAATTTCGGCGTTAATAATTAAATTTCCTAATTCCATAACAATGGAAAGCTTTGATGAAGCTTTTGTTGATTCCGCAACAGCAACCTTCAAAATTTTTCTTTTTCTCATAATGAACTGAATATATATGGTAAAGAGAGTCTTGTAATTATCTCCGCTGATTACATCCGGTGAACCTTCCATACTTCTTATCAGCATTCTCTTAGCATCATCCATCAGACCGGCAAACAAGGTTTCCAGTATCTCATCCTTGCTCTTAAAATAATAATATATCAAGGCTTTGTTCACTCCCGCTTCTTTTGCAATATCATCAACACGTGCCTTGTCATAGCCTACCTCGGAAAATATTCTTTCTGCGGTGGATAAAATTCTTGCCTTCGTTTCCACTGCGTCACGTTTATTTTTATTCATAGGTACCTCCTGCCGATTTTAACTAACTGTATAGTTAGTATAAATATTATTATGAAATATGTCAAGAGCTTTAAATTATACAATCTAAAATAGCGGCCGCATAGCCGGAATGAGAATTATTACTGAAAAATAAGTCTCTTCAGGATCATTCCCATTTTAAAAGGTTACAGCTTAGCATTGCTAAACTGTAACCTTTTATCAGATTGATTTTTTTCTGCCCCATAAATTATTCTTTTTTAATTCTAAATATTCATTATAAGCCTTCTCTAAAATTTGCTTTTCATTTGCAAATTTTAGCAAATGATAGGCTTCATGATATTTATAGTACCCTGCATCGATAAAATATTCTTCACGCTGTGGTTTGCTATAATAGCTGTCTGCCATCATAAGATACCAGTGTACATCCTTTTCCACCGTATCTTCCGGTACATTAAACGTATATTGACTCTTACCTACATATTTCATAATGGAAGCTTTTACTCCGGTTTCTTCAAATACTTCTCTTTTTGCCGTATCTTTGTATTCTTCACCAGGCTCAACAGTTCCTTTCGGTAAAACCCATCCTTCATATTTATTCTTATAATTTTTATATAAGACTAATATTTTTCCCCGAAAAATAACCACACCGCCACAGCTCGTTGCCTCAATCATTGCAATCCCTCCTGTATTTAGGTGTGTGAAAACACTATTATTAGTATACCGCTTTTTACTATTACATGCAAGCAGAATCAAATTGGTGCAGAAAACGTTATTATTTAGTTATTATTCTGTTTCATATAGGTTTCAAAAATTCTTTTTGCCATAGGCACGGCATATTCACCGCCGCTTCCGGCGCCTTCCACTATTATCGTTACCACGACCTGCGGGTCATCAGCAGGAGCAAAGCCGGTAAACCAGGCATGACTCTCTGTTTTTTCATTACTGTATTGGGCGGAACCTGTCTTACCAGCCGCCTGATAATCTAACCCCTTTAAATCACTTGCCGTACCGTTATTGACTACCTCCGTCATAAATTCCGTTAAAAGGCCGGCTTCCTCTTCCGTAATCAGATTCCCATAGGTTTCAGCCCCATAGGCTTTTACTTCCTCCCCCGTATAAGAAGTGATACTGTCAATGAGATATGGTTTCATCAAAACACCTTTATTCGCAATGGCAGAAGTAATCATAGCCAGGTGGATTGGTGAAATCTGCGTCTTCCCCTGGCCGATTGCAGCCTGCATTAAATCATTGCTGCCGGAGTCTTTTGTAATTGGAAAATAGCTTTTATTATATGGCAGAGAAACAGGCAGTGCCTTATTAAACAAGACCGATTCCGCAGTTTTTAGAAAAGAGGACGGATCTAATTGTAATCCAATATTGGCAAAGGAGGAGTTACAGGATTTTGCAAAGGATTCTTTTAAGTCCACTTCTCCATGCTTCGTATTATGATAACAGCTTATGGTCATTTCCTCTTCCGTAATCTTACCCGTACAATTAAAATTATAAGCAGAATAGTCAGGATTTTCTCTTATATAAGCCAATGAGGTGATGATTTTAAAGGTAGACCCGGGAGGATATAACCCCTGGGTAGCCCGATTCACCAAAATTCCCTCTTCGTTGCTTTCTTCATCATCTATCAGGCTATCCCATATGGCATCAAGCTGATTAGGATCAAAATCAGGCTTGGAGACCATAGCCAGTATTTTACCCGTATCCGGTTCCATGACAACGACCGCGCCCCGATAAGCCCCTAAAGCGTCATAAGCTGCCTGCTGTATGGCAACATTCAGGGTAGTATTAAGATTATTGCCTATATTTTTCTTATCTTCAAATTCATTGGCAAGCTGCTCCATGATAAAAGCATTGGAACGCAACAGATTAATATTGCCAAGGAACTCAATCCCGGATTTTCCTTTGGTGGAATACCCTACTACGTGGGCAAATAATTTTTTAAAGGGATATACCCTCTCTTCATTACCTTCATTGTCCACCACCGTTTCTGCCAATATTTCTCCGTCATCAGCCAATATTTTACCTCTCACAACCTTTTTGGCCAGAATATCCTGTCTGGTATTATAGGAGTTATTTATGACTTCCTCACTGAGTGCCACATGAAAATAGACGAGATATCCCATCATGCAAATAAAAAGTCCGATAAAAATGTAAGTAACATTAGCAAGTTCCCTGTTTCGTTTGCCGTTCTTATTTACTTTTTTTTCTTTTTCAGCTTCTTCATTT
>CAMJWQ010000308.1 GCA_946409475.1 uncultured Lachnospiraceae bacterium | reverse complement strand
TCGAACCCTGGACACCCTGATTAAGAGTCAGGTGCTCTACCAACTGAGCTAAAGGCGCAGGTCAAATAACGCAATAGTTATTATATTATAATATACTGTAGAATGCAAGCACTTTTTGACAGTAAAATTAATCTAATTTTAATAAGGATTTCATAATTTTTATAATTTGTTGTTAAAAAGTCCTTTTCATGAACTTATCTGTAATATTGTAAAAGGGGAAGCACGGGAGTATCCATGGGAATGTATACGATTTTTTGTATTTTTTTGTATTACTTAAAATACTGCTTGTATGTAAACACAGAAAACCGTATAATTTTAATAGAAAAACAACCGTGGGAAGGACGCTGCATTATGAGTGATTTTAGAAAAAATAAATTTGAGTCGAATAAAAAGTATTTTACCATTTCCATTTATGTTATTATTGTTATTGCCATAGGCGCCATTATAGTAAATACCGTAACACATTGGAATAACTTTAAAGATGGTATCAATAAACTCCTTTCCGTATTAAATCCCTTTTTAATAGGTGCTTTTATTGCCTATTTATTAAATCCCATGGTAAAAAAGGTGGATAGTAAGGTTTTGGGAAAAATTTTTAAAAATAAGCAGACAAAGGCCAGAAAATATTTAGCAATTTCCATTACCTATATTTTTTCTATCGGTATTATAGCAATTGTCTTATTTTATATTCTGCCGCAATTATTCACAAGCATATCAAATTTAATTCAGGCTATTCCAAGGTATTATAATTCCGTAAATCATTATATTAATACCTTTAATGACAAGTATCCGAATATTGATTTAACTTTTATTAACGATATGTTTGATGAATTTTACCCGGAAATGATGAAATATTTAAGAGACACGGTGACCAATTTTGTACCTGTATTATTTTCAACTTCTATTTCCGTAATCCGGTGGGTTTTGAATATCATCATAGCCATTATCGTATCCTGTTATATGCTTTCGGATAAAAAAACCCTGCTAAAGAATTTTAAAAGAGTTTTGTATGCCTGCCTGAAGGAAGGCAATGCACGTATCTGTATGGAAACGTTAAAGGAATGCAATAATATTTTCGGAGGCTTTATTATCGGTAAGACCATTGATTCTACTATCATTGGTGTATTGTGCTTCCTTCTGATGACTATTTTTAAAATGCCCTATGCGCTGCTCATCAGCGTTATTATTGGAATAACAAACATGATACCCTATTTCGGACCCTTTATCGGTGCGATACCGGGATTTTTATTGCTTGTTCTGATCAATCCGGTAAAAGCAATTATTTATCTGGTATTAGTAATTGTCTTACAGCAATTTGACGGCTTATATCTAGGCCCTAAAATTCTGGGAATTTCAACGGGGCTGAAGCCCTTATGGATTATATTTGCCATAACCTTAGGCGGAAGCCTGGCAGGAATAGTGGGAATGTTTTTCGGAGTACCCATTATAGCGGTCATTACTTATATAGTAAATAAAATAATTGAAAGAAAGCTAAAGGAAAAAAATATTACTATTATTAATTAAGGAGCGGACATGATTTTTGAAACACATGCACATTATGATGATGAGGCCTTTAAAGAGGACCGGGAGGAATTATTTTCTGCGTTTCAGGAAAATCAGATTACTCATATCGTAAATGTGGCTGCAGATGTAGAGGGGATAAAAGACACCCTGGCATTAACGGAAAAATATCCGTATGTATACGGAACGGTAGGAGTCCACCCCAATGAAACGGAAGAACTTAACGACAGCAGGCTGTCCTGGATGAAAGAGCTTTGCTCTAACGAAAAAATAGTGGCGGTGGGAGAAATCGGACTGGATTACTATTATGATAAGCCTCATAAGGAAACCCAAAAATATTGGTTTGAAAAGCAGCTTATATTAGCGAGGGATTCGGGGCTTCCCATCATAATCCATAGCCGGGATGCAGCAAAGGACACCTTGGATATCCTGCAAAAATATAGATGGGAGGGAATGTCCGGTGTTATTCACTGCTTTTCTTACGGGAAGGAAATGGCAAGGGAATTTGAAAAAATGGGGTTCTTTTTTGGTATAGGGGGAGTTATTACCTTTTCAAATGCGAAAAAATTGAAAGAGGCGGTTAAATACATCCCTTTAGAAAACATGGTATTGGAAACGGACAGTCCTTATCTGGCGCCCGTACCCTTCCGGGGAAAACGGAATACCAGTTTAAATCTGCCGGTTATAGCAAAAGAGATTGCTGCCGTTAAAAATATGACCTATGAGCAGGTGATCGCGGCAACCTATGAAAATGCAAGAAGATTATACCGATTATAAGCGAGGAATGTGATGGCAGTTTTAGGGAATCCTAAAAATACAATTGAAATATTGCAAAAATACCAATTTAATTTTCAAAAGAAATTCGGGCAGAACTTTTTAATAGATAATCATGTGCTGAATAAAATTATGAAAGCATCCGATATGACTAAGGAGGATGTGGTATTGGAAATAGGGCCGGGTATCGGTACCCTTACCCAATATCTGGCGGAGGCAGCAAAAAAGGTTATTGCTGTGGAAATAGACGGCAGTCTGCTTCCTGTTTTAGAAGAAACGCTGCAGAATTATGACAATGTAAAGGTTATCCACGGTGATATACTGCAAATGAATTTAAATAAGCTGATTGAGGAGGAAAATGCAGGCAGGCCGGTTAAGGTTGTGGCAAATCTTCCATATTATATTACGACTCCCATTATCATGTCTTTACTGGAAGGACATATACCTGTTAAATCAGCCACCGTAATGGTACAAAAGGAGGTTGCCGAGCGTATGCGGGCGAAACCCGGAACGAAGGATTACGGAGCTCTTTCCCTGGCAATTCAGTATTATACGGAGCCTTATATTGCAGCAAATGTACCGCCTAACTGTTTTCTACCGAGACCCAGGGTAGGTTCCGCCGTCATCTGTCTGCGCTTACATGAAAATCCGCCGGTTTCTGTCGAAAATGAAGACCTGTTATTTAAAATAATCAGAGCCTCCTTTAATCAGAGAAGAAAGACGTTAATAAACGGATTATGCAATGCGGCAAATTTAACCTTTACAAGGGAGCAGATAAGGGAAGCCCTGCGGGAACTGTCACTGCCGGAAGAAGTAAGAGGAGAAAGGCTGTCTTTGGAACAATTTTCACAATTTAGCAATATATTGTCAAATAAGTTATTATAGGATAAGGACAAATAAACAGGTATATACTGTTAATATATGGGTAGTACCGGTGTTGGGAATAACTTATCGGAAGTGTTTTTTCTTCTGATATAGACATTTTTTTATGATTTATAGCAAACGTTTTTGACATCAGATTAGCCCTGTGATAGACTGAAAAGATAAAGTGAAACCCAATTTGAGGTGATTTTGTTGGATAAATATGAGTATAAGGTACGTGCCGACCAACTGAAAGCATTGGCAGAAAAAGAAGATTACGTATTAGCAATGCGCATAGCCGATACCATTGATTGGAGCCGGGTGAAAAGCCTTTCCATGCTGATGCTGGTAAGTGAGATATATAAGGAAAATAAAAGGTATGAGGCCAGCCGTAATATTTTAATGATGGCCTATGACAGGTACCCGAACGGCCGGACGATTCTATACAATTTAGTGGAGCTGTTAATTAAAACGGAAGAATATGTGGAGGCGGTTGAATACTTTAAAGAATATGTCCAGCTTGCCCCCAAAGATGTGGGAAGATATGTCCTGCAGTATAAATTGTATGAAGCTCAGGGCGTGGGAACCGAAGAGCGCATTAAGGTATTAAAGGAAATAAAGAAGAGGGATTATATTGAAAAATGGGCATTTGAGCTTGCTTTTTTGTATCATAAGGCAGGGATGGTAAAAGAATGCCTGGAAGAGTGCGATGATTTGATCCTTTGGTTCGGTGAAGGTAAATACGTGGTAAAGGCTATGGAGCTGAAAATGCTGTATAAGCCTTTAAATAACTACCAGCAGGCTAAGTATAACAGCTATATACAAAAAAACCTGCCAATGTCTTCGTCCGCATTTGCCGGCGATGTAGAAAAAAAGGAAAAGGATGGGACAGCCGGTAAGCAAAGTACGGCTGAGGAGCAGGCAGAGAAAGAGTACGGAGATGAAGATAAAGAAGAGGATCAGGATGCCCGGGACAGGAAAATAGAAAAGGACATGGAGCCGGATGTGAATGATATTAAAATAAAAGAGCATAATCCGACAAAATTTAATACCATTAATATGCAGCAGGAGTTAGCAAAAAGTATTGAGCTATTATTCGGTAAATTGGATGAGGAAAAAGACGAGGCTT
>CAMJWQ010000307.1 GCA_946409475.1 uncultured Lachnospiraceae bacterium | reverse complement strand
TTTTGACCCTGGGCGTATTCAACAGCTTTTTTATGTGCTGCCTTCATAGGAAAATTTCCCAGGGAAACGGAGCAAAAATGCAAGGCATAGATTCCTGTAAACCAGTCCTTTTTCAGCGTATCCGGATCTAACAGCATATCTGCACTGGGTTTTCTGTAAAAAGAGAAATCCCTGTTTCCGTCTTCTTTTAAAGAAACAAAAGCCAGGCAGGTATTTGCTTCCTTTGTCCGCAGGACATACTCCGTTTCGATACCATAATAATTAAATTCTTCAATAATTTTATCGCCGAAAGCATCCTCCCCTACCTGTGTGATAAAAGACGCTTCTCCTCCCAGCTTTCTAAAAGCCCCGCATACATTGGCCGGTGCTCCCCCTACAATCGGTTTAAAATCCTCCACATCCTTTAAAGCTCTCCCTGTTTGTCCGGGAATAAAATCAATCAAGGCTTCTCCAATTGCCATCAATTTTTTCATATTGCTGACCTCCTAAAGTATTCTCTAAGTATTATTATCCTGTGTTCCATTATACCAAATACCTTTGTATATGCCTACTATTAGTTAAAAATCCATTCCCCTTTCTTTCATCATATTTATGTTTACGAACGTTTTCCATTTTACTTCCATACATTAAATATATAATTTCTAAAAAAGGGAGGAATTATTATGTGTGGAATCGCCGGTTTTTTTAACAGCGGTGCAAACTACTTAAGTAATAAGGAAAAATATGAAAGCATACTCCGGGATATGATTCACGTATTATATCATAGAGGTCCGGATGAAAATGGTAGTTTTCTTGGCAATCATGTAGGATTGGCACACACCAGATTATCGATTATCGATTTAAGTACGGGAAGCCAGCCGATGTTTCGTAAAATTGGGGAACAGCTGTACGGAATCATCTACAATGGAGAAATCTACAATATGAAGGAACTCAAACAGGATTTGGAGAACAAGGGATGGCAGTTTACCACCACTTCCGATACGGAAGTTATTTTATTAGGGTATCTGGAATATGGTGTTGATTATGTAAAACAGTTAAATGGTATTTTTGCCTACTCCATCTGGGACAGCCGAAAAGACTTACTCCTTTTATTTCGGGACAGAAGCGGAATTAAACCTTTATTTTATACTCTTACAAATGATACTTTGGTTTTCGCCTCAGAAATAAAGGGTATTTTTTCTTATCCGGATATCACCCCCCAATTAGATATGGAGGGACTAAATGAAATATTCAGTATCGGTCCGGCCAAAACATACGGCTGCGGTGTCTTCAAGGGTGTGGATGAGCTGCTGCCCGGACATTATCTGACTGCCCATGACAAAGAAATATCAGTAAGACCCTATTGGAAGCTGGAAAGCAGGCCTCATGAGGATAGTGATAAAGAGACCATCGAAAAAACCAGATATCTGGTAACGGATTCCATTAAGCGCCAGCTGCTTTCAGACGTACCTGTCTGTACCTTTTTATCGGGAGGTGTTGACAGCAGTCTGGTATCCGCCGTATGTGCCGGAGAGTTAAAGAAAAAAGGAGAACAATTAACAACTTTTTCTTTTGATTTCAAACACAATGATAAATATTTTCAATCCAATTCCTTTCAGCCCACAAGAGACCGTCCATATGTGGAAAAGATGGTTTCTTTTATAAATTCCCGCCATTACTTTTTAGAATGTGATAACCTTCACCAGGCCGACCTGCTCTATGAATCCGTGAATGCAAGAGACCTGCCTGCTATGGCAGATGTGGATTCTTCCCTGCTTTATTTTTGCTCACTTGTAAAAAACTATAACAAGGTGGTATTAACAGGTGAATGTGCGGATGAAATATTCGGCGGTTACCCCTGGTTTCATAGGGAAGAATTTTTCAGATCCGATACCTTTCCCTGGACACCCGATCTTGCCCCCAGAAAAGCTCTTCTGTCAGAGGATTTTCTAAATTCTCTTGCTATGGATACCTATGTAAAAAATGCTTATGAAAAGTCCGTGAAGGAAACCCCTAAGCTTAAGGAAGATAATAAAACCGAGGAAAAAAGACGGGAAATCTCTTATCTCAATTTAAAATGGTTTATGCAGACCTTGCTGGATCGTATGGACAGAACCAGTATGTACTCGGGACTGGAAGCCAGGGTTCCTTTTGCAGACCACCGGATTATTGAATATGTGTTTAACGTTCCCTGGAAAATGAAGACAAAAGACGGTGTCGTAAAGGGCCTGCTTCGCGAATCCGCAAGGGGGCTACTGCCGGATGAAATCCTTTTCCGCAAAAAAAGCCCCTATCCCAAAACCTACGATCCCCATTATGAAAAGCTCCTTAAGGATCGTTTTCTTACCATTATAGAGGATTCCTCATCTCCTATTCTTTCATTTATTGATAAGAAAAAAGCAATGGTCTTTTTATCCAGTCCGTCAGATTACGGCAGGCCCTGGTACGGACAATTAATGGCCGGTCCGCAGATGCTGGCATATTTGATACAGGTTAATTACTGGCTGCAAAAATTCAAGATCCGGATTCTTTGGTAAATTCCAGAATACTATTTGAAATCGCTTTTGCCAGAATAGAAGCGGAAGTCTTCGGCGCATAGATTCCCGGTAATCCGAGGCAAAGCTTAGCCTCCAGGCCGAGTTCCTTTGCCGCTTCAAAATCAGTTCCGCCGGGCTTTGACGCAATATCGATAATAACGGTGTTTCTGTTTAATAGCTTCAGTCTTTTTTCCGGTAAGACAAGGGAAGGTATGGTATTAAATATAAAAGCAAAAGAAGCTATTACGGAATTAATATCCTCCAGGTGAAGGCTATGGTAACCGAAGGCGTAAGCAAGAGACAGCTGCTCTTCTTTTCTTGCCGCCACGGTTACAAAGGCTTTCATCCCCATAAGCTTATCTGCCAGGATTTTACCGCAGCGGCCATATCCCAATATTAAACATTTACTTCCATGAAGATTAACGGGACTTGCTTTTATTGCTTCAGCAATGCTCCCTTCTGCCGTTGCCACCGCATTTTTTACACTGACGCCCTCCATTTCCATAAAATCAAAATAGGGTATTTGTTTTTCCATACAATATTCTTTTACCACGGGACTTATCCCTCCGCCGAACAGCACATGTCCTTTTCCCAAACAGCCGATAACCGTCCGTATACTAAAATCTCCTTCTTTAGCATGATTGGTAATATCCCTTTGGTTACGGCTAAAGGGAACCGGTGTTATGATATAATCGGCATTTAATATTGCCTCTTTCATAGACTCCGCCTTTTTTACAGTTTCTGACGGTTTACTCTCCGCTAATCCGTATCCTGTACAGATGTTTCCTTCCTCCGTTAATTCCTCCGCTAAATACGCAATCCTCAAATCTCCTCCGATTAAAGCAAATTTTTTTTCCATAGACCCGCTCCCTGCCCATATTTATATCTGTAACTTATATATATGAAAAAAAATCTCTCTTTATAAGTATAAAGAGAGATTTTAACGCCTTTGCCTTTTATTCGTTAACAATTACCGGCTGCAGCTGCTTTCCCTGTAACGCCTTTTCCAAAGCGGGTATGATCAAATCCACGTGGGCTATCATGGAATTGGGCTTTCCTTCATAATTATCCTGACCGAAGGGAACAAAATAAATTCCTTTCGTGCTCATTAAAAGTCCTATATTTTTGAAATTTAAACCCAGGGCGTCATTGGTAGCCAACGAGATAACCAATGGCCTTTTGTTCCTGATATGTCCTTTTGCCGCCATTAATACCGGTGTATCCGTTATTCCGTTTGTCAGCTTTGCTAAAGTATTCCCGGTACAGGGGGCAATAATTAAAATATCCATAAGTCCCTTTGGTCCTAATGGTTCCGCTTCCTCAATGGTTTTAATGATTTTATTACCTGTAATTCCTTCAATATCCTTCATAAATTCTTCCGCATTTCCAAATCTTGTATTAATATTTTGAGCGTGATAAGAAAAAATCGGTATAATATTCGCTTTTTCCTTTTGTAAATTCTTAAGTTCTTTTTTTACTTTATCAAAGGTGCAAAATGACCCGGTTACGGCAAAGCCTATATTAATCCCTTCTAAACTCATAATAACACTCCCTATTTTATGAGAGAGGCTTTTTCCTTTTCGTGCAGTATCCGCTTCGGCTGCCTCTCATAAAATAGTATATGAAATTAAAACAGGTATGCCACTAAGTCTTACTTATGATATTCTTCTTTATTCTCTCCGCCTATTTTTTGTGAAACGGGATGCTCAAAGCTATAAATTTCGTGATAAAAATCCATAGCGTCCTCTCTGTCAACAATAGCAGGAATCATACCCGTACAATCGGTGGAAGAACAAACATTGCATATATCATGATCATATATAT
>CAMJWQ010000306.1 GCA_946409475.1 uncultured Lachnospiraceae bacterium | reverse complement strand
GGATACGGTGGTTAAAAAACAGGAAAAAGGTTCTTTTAATCGTTTTCCGACATGATAAAATGCTTCCGGTAAGGGGGCCTTTTGATATTTGATCTCTCCGCGTATCATAATAATGATATTTTTTATATAACGCAGTTCATCAATTCTTATTTTGAAATCGTTGCTGTAAACCCAACCTAATAAACTGGAGGTACTGATAACTAAAATAGAACCTATTATTTTAAGCAAAGGAAATTCACCTCCTATTGTTTAACAAATTATTGCCTAAGCCTCTTTCTTTTGTACGGAATTGTATAGTAAAGTAGACCCTCTTTCATCATAAATGGCTTTTACCTGACCTATTTTACTGCGATTATGCAGAACGATATATCGTTCAAATACTTTGTCATTTATCATTTTTTGTATTAATGGTTTTTTCATGATATCCTCCATGGAGCTGCCATGAACTGTTGCTAATAATTTACAGCCGCAATGCAATACCGCTTCAATTGCTTGTACATCCCGGTAATCACCAATCTCGTCAACAGCCACCACATCCGGAGCCATGGAACGGATAAGCATCATCATGCCTTCTGCTTTCGGACAGCAATCTAAGACATCCGTCCGTATACCCAAGTCATTTTGGGGTACGCCTAAATAACTGCCGCTCAACTCCGACCGTTCGTCCACTACACCCACGCTGACACCCTTTTTCTCCCGGGACCCGTTTGATAACTGTCTTATCATGTCACGTAAAATCGTTGTTTTACCGCATTTTGGTGGAGATATGATTAAGGTATGGCAAATTTCTCCGTTTTTAATGACATAAGGCAGTATAGAATCAGCGCATCCTTTTATTTGATGAGATATTCTTACATTTAGAAATGATATGTATTTCATATTTTTAATATGATCTCCTTCCAGCACTGTCTTCCCTGCAATCCCAATTCTATGTCCGCCCTGAACGGTTATAAATCCCTGCCTGACTTCATCCTCAAAAGCATATAAAGAATAATTTCCTATATACTCTAATGTTTCAGCAATTTCTTTTTTGGAAACAATATAGGCCCTTTGAGGATCTTGTATTTTTTCACCCATCTCCGTTATAAAGTATTCTTTACCGTCATAACAAATAATCAACGGAGCATTAATCCTTAATCTGATTTCCTGTAGTTTTTCATAATCAATTTTTAAATTAAATAAAATATTCCGTATATGTAAGGAAAACAATTTCATTAGCTCGTCTTTTTTCACTGGCTTTCACCTCTTAAGACATTATATGTCCCGCATATAAATATATTACTATTACTTAAATTTATTTTTTTCGAAATGTAAATAATCGGGGGGCTTTTCCGAACTACATTTAATGGTATGAAGCAAATATTCAGCAAAGAGGATTTCTAATGTCACAGGCTTATGAAGAAGGGCCTTTAGCTTAAATTCCAAAAAAAAAGGATGGAATCCACTTATTAGATTCTCATCCTTTATTCCTATTGATTAACCCGTATAATTATTCATTATACCCGTTTTTTGTCAAAGTCCGTATTCACTATTCCTGTGCCACGTCTTTCATACTAAAGCTGATTCGTCCCATTCTGTCTTTCCCTAAGCAAACAACCTTCACTATATCACCTAAAGTCAACACATCCTCAACCCTGTTAATTCTTTCTTTTGCTATTTTTGATATATGAATCATCCCTTCTTTTCCGGGAGCAAATTCTACAAATGCACCAAACTCTTTAATGGATATTACTTTACCGGTAAAAATTTGTCCTTCCTCAAAGTCTGTTGTTATGATTCTGATCATATCAATTGCTTTTTCCATATTTGCTGTTTCCACACCGCAAATAAATACTAAGCCTTCATCATTGATATCAATCTTTACGTCCGTTTGCTCAATTATGGCATTAATCGTTTTGCCCCGTTGTCCGACAATATCTCCAATCTTTGCCGGATCCACCTGTATCTGCATAATCTTGGGGGCATATTTGCCAACTTCCTCTCTGGCTTTGCCAATAACAGGATTCATAACTTCATGCAGGATATACGTTCTGGCTTCCTTGGTCTTTCTTATGGCTTCTTCTATAATAGGCCGTGTTAAACCGTGTATTTTAATATCCATTTGAATTGCCGTGATACCGTCATCCGTACCCGCTACTTTAAAATCCATATCTCCAAAGAAATCTTCCAAACCCTGTATATCTGTCAGAACTATATAATCATCATCCGTATCCCCCGTTACCAATCCGGTCGAAATACCTGCCACAGGCTTTTTGATAGGAACTCCGGCCGCCATCAAGGATAGTGAAGACGCACATATACTTGCCTGGGAGGTAGAACCGTTGGATTCAAAGGTCTCGGATACCGTTCTGATAGCATAAGGGAACTCTTCTTCCGTTGGTAATACAGGAACCAAAGCCCTTTCCGCCAATGCTCCATGGCCAATTTCTCTTCTGCCCGGTCCCCTGGACGGTTTTGTCTCTCCTACGGAATAGCTGGGGAAATTATAGTGATGCATATAACGCTTGGATGTCTCTGCTTCATCCAATCCATCTAATTTTTGGGCCTCTGAAAGAGGTGCTAAGGTGGTAACGGTACAGATTTGCGTTTGTCCTCTCGTAAACATTGCGGAGCCATGAACTCTCGGAAGCAAATCTATTTCAGCCGCAAGATGTCTTATTTCCGTAATGCCCCTTCCGTCAGGACGCTTTTTGTCCTTCAATATCATCTTTCTGACTGTTTTCTTTTGGTATTGGTAAACCGCTTCGTCTAAAACAGCCAGCCATTCTTCCTTATCTGCAAAGCTTTCATTCAGACGCTCTTTAATTTTTCGGATATTCTCTTCACGAACCTGTTTAACATCCGTAAACACCGCCTCTTCCATCTCAGAGGGTGTTACGATTTCCTTTATAGCCGTAAATAATTCTTCCGGAACAGCACAGCTGGTGTATGCATGCTTTTCTTTTCCGCATTCTGCCACAATCTTACCAATGAAAGCAATAACCTCCTGGTTTAAGGCATGAGCAGCAAAAATGGCTTCTATCATTTTATCTTCCGGTACTTCATTTGCTCCTGCTTCAATCATAATCACTTTTTCTTTTGTTGAAGCAACCGTAAGCTGTAAATCTGATATTGCTTTTTGTTCCGCATTTGGATTAAAGACAAATTCACCCTTAACCAAACCAACCTGGGTAGTTGCACATGGGCCGTCAAAGGGAATATCGGATATCGCAGTAGCTATGGCAGCTCCTAACATAGCCGTCAGCTCCGGACTGCAGTCAGGATCAACAGACATCACCAAATTATTTAATGTGACATCATTTCTATAGTCCTTCGGAAATAACGGCCGCATGGGGCGGTCAATGACCCTTGATGTTAATATGGCATTTTCAGAGGCCTTTCCCTCCCTTTTATTAAATCCTCCGGGGATTTTCCCAACCGCATATAATTTTTCTTCATATTCGACACTTAAGGGAAAAAAGTCAATTCCTTCCCTTGGTTTATCAGATGCGGTAGCAGTAGATAACACTACCGTATCTCCGTAGTGCATGAAAGCAGCTCCGTTTGCCTGGGCCGATACTCTTCCGATATCTACCGTCAGGGTTCTCCCTGCCAGTTCCATTGAAAAACTTTTGTACATAATTTGTATCTCCTTTTTCATTTTTATTGGTAGAAGATACCGAAACTACTGAAAAATACACTATAAATAATGCACTTTTCAGTGGTCTCGGGGCATTCCTTCTACCTTAAAATACTTACACTTTGGGGGTTAATAAAATAAAACAAAAATCCTTATACAAATTAAGGACGGAATATATCCGTCCTGTTTTAAGAGATTATTTTCTGATTCCTAAACGTTCTATTAAAGTACGGTATCTTTCAATATCTGTTTTCTTTAAATAGTCAAGCAATCCCCTTCTTTGACCAACCATTTTAAAAAGCCCTCTTCTAGAATGATGATCCTTATTATGAACTTTTAAATGTTCAGTTAATTCTTCAATTCTCTTAGATAAAATAGCGATTTGCACTTCAGGAGAACCTGTATCTCCCGGTGTTCTTGCAAATTCCGCAATAATAGCTTCTTTTTTTTCCTTTGCTATCATAATAAATCCTCCTATTTTTTAATCGCCTGTCATTAAGAATAGGCCGGAGCTTCCATATTCCGAATGTAGGCTAATTTTCATACTTTTTAAATATAGCATAATCAATTTAGATTTGCAATAGTTAGTTTGGAAAATCACAAGCTTTAAATTTAAATTTTCTGTCAGATAAAAAAAAGGGATTCATACCATACATAGTATGTCTCCCCCTTTTGATTTTATAAATAATTAATTTAGTAACCTTCTTACCGTTATCGGATTACGATAATAAGCACTTGTAATCCTGAT
>CAMJWQ010000305.1 GCA_946409475.1 uncultured Lachnospiraceae bacterium | reverse complement strand
AACCGGATTTTACTAATATTCATATCTTTGATTTTGAAACCACTGATAATTTAGGATATCCGAAAGGCAGGGAATAAGTATGCTGTACATAAGCACCAATATGTTTAATGAAAATGATTTTACCAATGTGTATGAGTATGTGGATGATGAAGTAGGTATTGAGATTTTTCCTTATTTAAATAAGCCCTTCTATGAATGGATCCTGGTAAAGGAAATGGGTATACTGAAAAATATTCCGACATCCTTTCATGGTCCTTATTACGGTATTGAACATTCTGAAAAGAAGGGTACCGTACAATATGAATATTCCATGATGCAAATGAAAAAGTGCCTGCAATTAGCAGAATCCCTGGGCAGTAAATATGTCGTTTATCACCATAATAATAAACCAATAGATAACCCGGAGATTATGTTATTCCATGCAAGGGAAAATCTTTATGAAATTAATGAATTGAGCAAGATTCACCATGTTCCCGTAGTTGTGGAAAATGCAGGAATAAAAGCAAAGCATAATATGCTATTCGAGGAGGAGGATTTTATCCGGGAGTGTAAACGTATTCCCAATCAGGTATTAGTTGATATCGGTCATGCTAATTGCAACGGCTGGAATTTAGATAGGGTAATCAAAGAATTAGCTTATAAAATATGTGCTTACCATATTCATAATAATGACGGTACCGGTGATCTGCATAACCGCATTTATCAGGGCAGTCTGGATTTTCGTCATTTTTTGGAGCTGGCCTTATATTATACCCCTCATGCGGATATGACCCTGGAATACAGCCAATTAATAGCATATGACGTAACCGGAATTAAAGATGATATTGCCGCCATGAAATGTTATTGGCTGGATAAAATAAAAACAAACTGTGCAGTACTGGACAGGGTTTGATTTGACAAATTTAATTTTCTATGGCAATAATAGTATTAGGTATTTATAATGAAATTGCGGTGAGGAGGGTATGATGGTATGAGGGTAAAGGCTGTCATATGGGATTATGACGGAACACTGACAGACAGTACCAATAAAAACAGAGAGGTTACCATAGCGGTATTGCAGTATTTTAATCCCGCTATATCGGAATGCCTGCCGCCTGCCCTTACTTCTGCTGAAAATTATAAGCAGGCAAATTTTAAGTATAAAAATTGGAAAGAATTATATCAATTTGAATTTAAGCTGTCGGAAGACGATGTGGAAAAAGCAGGAAAACTTTGGAGTCCCTGCCAGCTGGCCAATTCAACGGTAGCTGATTTATATCCCGGATTGAAAGCGCTCATTTCTTCTTTGGGGAAAATCCCTCAGGGTATTTGCTCTCAAAATTGTGCCATTAATATCCAAAAAACACTGGAGGCCTATGATTTGGCAGAATATTTTCAGGGAATAGTGGGTTATGAAGAAGTGGCTTATAAGGAACAAAAACCTCATCCTACGGGTTTTATCAAATGTCTGGATACACTTGCCATACCATTGAGTAAAAAAGAACCCGCCGCCTTCATTTATATAGGAGATCACCTGGAGGATGTGGTATTTGCCAGAAATACGGAGAGAATATTACAGGATAACGGATATCCCATAACAATTATCAGCATTGCGGTGAGCTATAGCGGTTCTTGTCCGGAAAAGTGGGAAATAAAACCGGATTTTATAGCTTCATCGGCAGGGGATATCGAAAAAATAATAAAATGCTCAATGTTTTATTAAGACATTGAGCATTTTGAATAAATAATCAGACTTACATTTTATGAGAAAATTCCTAATCTAAGCTTGTTATTCGATAGCAATATATTTTTTCTGGGCTTCCAATTCCCTGGCATCCTTTTTAGGAAAGGCCAGATGTAAAATACCGTCTTTATATGCCGCACGAATATCCTCTTCCTTAACATTATCCCCAACATAAAAGGTCCTGGAGCAATGGCCCGTATAACGTTCCCGATGGATGTAGTTGCCTTTATCATCCTTTTCATCTTTTGCTTCCTCTCTTTTGGCAGAAACGGTAAGATATCCCTTGTCTAATTCTGCATGAATATCCTCCTTCCGGAATCCGGGTAAATCGATATCCAATACATAATCTCCGTCGATTTCCTTAATATCCGTTTTCATCGAAATATTGGTATCCATATCATGAAAGAATGGATCACGAAACATTACATCAAACAAATGCAATCCAAAGCTATTTCTTGGTAACATTAACATAAAAATTCCTCCTTCTATTATTGGATATTTTATTATTTCCGTTTACAATTATTTTATACATCAGATTGTTAGCACTGTCAATAGGTGAGTGCTAATTTCACAAAAAGTTCATAATTATTTTATAATAGACTGAAAATTAAGGGGACAAGTGTAAAAATTATAGGATAATTTGATTCTTTTTCGTATATAAGGTTTTGTAGCCAAAATATAAGGAAGAGAAAACGGTCATGCATACGGTTGTACAAATGGCAATCATAATGGCTATTTGATATAAAATGGCAGTTAAGGGAAGAGTGCCCGATAATATCTGCCCCGTCATCATACCCGGAAGGGATATAATCCCCATTCCAAGCATGGAATTCATGGTGGGAAGCAGGGCTGTTTCTATTGCCTGATTCACAAAGGGAAGTAATATTTTACTTGGAGCTACCCCGAGATTGAGTAAGGATTCTATCTTATTTCTTTCCACTTTTAAACTGTGTGTAAAGGTATTAAGGGCTAAAGTGATACCCGTCATGGAATTTCCGATTAGCATACCGCTGATTGGTATGGCATATTGGGGATTTAACAGATCCATTTGTATAACAACGCCGACAAAGAAGAAAATAACGGCAATTCCGGCACCGGCTATGGAAAGAGCAATTGCCGCTTTAAACCGGTTATTTAGATCAGGATGCTTTGCCAACACACGGTGTATGGAAAAAGCTATCATGATAAGGATATAGACGGCGGTAAAAACAGGATTTTCATTTTGGAATATATACGTTAATATAAGACCTGCCAATACTAATTGTACCGTCATTCGGAAGCTGGCAATCAGCAGCAGTTTTGTTTGATTGATTCCGGTTTTTTTCATAATGGCTATCACAACGAATAATAAGAGATAGATGGTAGAAAATTGAAATAAATTTAATTTTACGATTCCCTGCATAATTATCTCCTTTGCATTATTATTATTTTTCGTTCTGCAAACTGTTCCGTTAAGGCCGTATCATGACTGATAATAAGAAGTGTGATGCCCGTTTTTTTACAATAGGAAGTAATATTTTCCATAAAGGAAAAGCCGGTTTGCCGGTCCAGTGCGGAAGTGGGTTCATCCAGCATCAATACCCTGGGCATAAAGGAAAGATATATGGCCGTATAAATCCGCTGCCTTTCACCGCCGGACATGGAGCTGCAAAGGGTCTCTAAGGGAAAATCGGCACAGCATATTGATAAATATTTTTGAATCTCACAAGCTTCGGGCATAGTTAGATTACGGTAAGCATAATATTCTCTGAAATTTTCACTTATGGATATATCAAATAAATAAAGCGATTGGCTGACTAACAGTACTTCCCTTCTCAGGGCGACCGTATCCATGTCCTCTATGCTTTTTCCGTTATAAAGTATGGTTCCTTCTGTCGGCGACAGGGTTCCGTTGAATAATTTTAGTAAGGTACTTTTTCCGGCTCCGCTTTTTCCCGAGAAAAATGTACATTGTCCGGTATTGATTTCTATATCCGGATAATATAATATATTTTTAAAGTTTACTTTTTGGGCAGTAAGGATAACACTCATAAGAACCTCCCTGTAATGGCGGGCTTTCATTTATGGTATATTATTATAACGGAATACGATAAATGAATGCGGTTTCGAAAATCGATCATGCTCGAAAAGACCTCACCAAGTGTTCATATTATACCATAGGAGATAAACGGATGAAATGATTATACGTAAAAGAAATTATGAAGAATAGGCGTCGGAGGACATTCTATGAGCAGTAACAATAAAATTATAATAAAAATGACAGATTATTATAAAGGTGATGTGAAACGTATCTTCCACTTTATGAAAGTATACGGTATTGCCAAAATAATAGGAGAAATGGAAAATATACCTGCTGAAAAGCAGGAAATCCTGGAAATAGCCGCTATCGTACACGATATCGGTATCAAGGCCAGTGAAGAAAAATATCAGTCAAGTGCGGGAAAATACCAGGAAACAGAGGGACCTCCCATTGCGGAAGCAATGCTTAGGGATTTAGGAGTTAAGGATTCCATTATCGAAAGAGTGTGTTTTTTAATCGGGCATCATCATACCTATGAGAATATCGATGATTGGGATTATCAAATATTGATTGAAGCAGATTTTTTAATTAATATGGAGGAGGAAAAATTCCGTAAGGATACGAT
>CAMJWQ010000304.1 GCA_946409475.1 uncultured Lachnospiraceae bacterium | reverse complement strand
TTTATCATCCTCAGACAGCTCATCCATTCCCAAAATGGCAATAATATCCTGTAATTCCTTATATTTCTGAAGAATCTCCTGCACTCCCCTGGCTACCTTGTAATGCTCTTCTCCTAAAATTCTGGGGTCTAATATTCTGGAAGTAGATTCTAAGGGATCCACCGCCGGATAAATACCAAGCTCCACAATGGAACGGGATAATACGGTAGTAGCATCCAGATGGGCAAATGTCGTGGCCGGTGCCGGGTCCGTTAAATCATCGGCAGGAACATACACTGCCTGCACTGAGGTAATGGAACCATTTTTGGTAGATGTGATTCGTTCCTGTAAAGCACCCATTTCCGTCTGTAAGGTAGGCTGATAACCAACGGCTGAAGGCATACGGCCTAATAATGCCGATACCTCCGAACCTGCCTGCGTAAATCGGAAAATATTATCTATAAAAAGCAATACATCTTTTCCGCCTCTGTCACGAAAATATTCCGCCATGGTAAGTCCCGTAAGACCGACACGCATTCTGGCTCCCGGAGGCTCATTCATCTGACCGAATACCATTGTTGTTTTATTGATTACTCCGGATTCCTTCATTTCATAATATAAATCATTACCTTCTCTGGTACGTTCCCCTACTCCGGTAAATACGGAATACCCTCCGTGCTCTGTCGCAATATTACGGATTAATTCCTGTATCAATACGGTCTTCCCTACTCCTGCGCCCCCGAACAATCCGATTTTACCGCCTTTTTGATAAGGGCATAATAAATCAACCACCTTTATACCTGTTTCCAGAATTTCCGTTGAGGTAGATTGTTCTTCAAAGCTGGGTGCCTTTCTGTGGATCGGTGAATAATCAACATCCTCAGGCGGCTCTAAATTATCAATAGGTTTTCCTAATACGTTAAAGATACGTCCCAGGGTATGTTCTCCGACGGGTACCGTAATAGGTGCCCCCGTAGCCAATGCCCTGGTTCCTCTTTTTAATCCGTCGGTTGAACCCATAGCTATACAGCGAACGGTATCGTCTCCTAAATGCTGTGATACTTCTACAACCAATTCCTCTCCGCCCGTTTTTTCTATTTTTATGGCTTCATAGATTTTGGGCAGCTTTCCTTCCGTAAATTTTATATCCAGTACGGCTCCGATAATTTGAGTGATAATTCCACTATTAGCATCCGTCATCTTTCTCACTCCTTTTCTAAATTTTAATTAGCATATCTTTAACCGATTGCCTGAGCTCCCGCTATAATTTCCGTTATCTCCTGGGTTATGGAGCTTTGCCTTGCACGGTTATATTTCAATGTAAGATCACTGATCATTTCTTCCGCGTTATTGGTAGCACTATCCATCGCCTGCATTCTGGCTCCGTTTTCACTTGCTACGCCTTCTATGATGGCTCCGTAAATCAGGCTTGTTATATATTTGGGGATTATCATACTTAAAGCTTCTTCTTCACTGGGTTCAAAGTTCATTAATGTTAACTTATCCGCATCTTTTTTTAATTCATAATCCGGTTCTACAGGCAGCAGCTTAATAAGCTTAGGTTCATGTATAACCGTATTTTTAAAGGCCGTATAGGCTAAGTATATTTCCCCTGCTTCTCCCTTTTCGTATTTATCCAGTACATCCTTACTTATCTTGGCAGCATCACTAAAAAGCGGCTCATTCATAATATCCGAATAATCCTTCTCAATTTTATAATCCCTGCGTTTTAAAATTTCTTTTCCTTTATGTCCCACCGCATATATCCGGCAGGCACTCTTTTCCAACTCTCCGGCTGTAATTAACTTGGTAACATTCGTGTTATAGCCTCCGGCAAGTCCTCTGTTGGAGGTTATGACAATTACGGCCTTATTTTTTGATGAATTGCCTTTTATAAAATCATTGTTTAGATCAGGGGAAGCTGCTAATAGGGAATGCACCGTAGCATACATATATTCAAAATATGGCTTTGTACTTTCGGCCCGCTTCTTAGACCTCTGCAATTTAACCGTAGCCACTAATTTCATGGCCTTTGTTATTTGCTGGGTACTTTGTATGCTACCTTTTCTTCTTTTTATGTCTCTCATAGAAGCCATTTTATCACCCCTTTTTCCATAGGTTCTACTATTTTTATTTAAAGCTGCCCTTGCACTCTTCGATTGCTTTCTTTAAGACACTGCTTGTTTCTTCACTGATTTCCTTTTCGCTACGGATATTTTCCGGTATTTCCGGATACTTCGTATCAATGAAAGTAAATAATTCCTTTTCAAAGCTTAGTATCTCATCCTTGGGAATATCCAGTAAATATTTGTTTGTTGCCGCATAAATAATAATAACCTGATATTCTACCGGCATCGGGTTATACTGCGGTTGCTTTAATACTTCACGAATACGTTCCCCCTGTTCGAGCTTTTGTTTGGTATCCGCATCCAGTTCCGATCCGAATTGTGCAAAGGAAGCCAGTTCCCTGTACTGGGCCAGCTCCACACGAATAGGTGCCGCAATCTTCTTCATAGCCTTTATCTGCGCGGCCCCTCCTACACGGGATACGGATAAACCGGCATTGATGGCCGGACGAAATCCGGCATTAAAAGCTTCCGTCTCTAAATAAATCTGCCCGTCGGTAATGGAAATTACATTGGTGGGAATGTATGCAGATACGTCTCCCGCCTGGGTCTCAATAATAGGCAGGGCTGTTAAGGAGCCTCCTCCCAGGGCATCTGATAATCTGGCCGCTCTTTCCAATAACCGGGAATGCAGATAAAAAACATCTCCGGGATATGCTTCTCGTCCGGGAGGTCTTTTCAACAGCAGAGATAAGGTACGATAGGCCGCCGCATGCTTGGATAAATCATCATAAACAATTAACACGTCCTCACCGTTTTCCATCCATTCTTCCCCGATAGCACATCCTGAATAAGGAGCAATGTATTGAAGGGGTGCCAGTTCACTGGCCGTAGATGCCACTACGGTTGTATATGACATGGCTCCGTGTTCTTCCAGCGTTGAGACAATAGAGGCTACCGTAGAGGATTTCTGGCCGATTGCCACATAGATGCATTTCACTCCCTGGCCCTTTTGGTTAATGATGGTATCCACTGCTAATGCCGTTTTTCCTGTCTGTCTGTCACCTATAATAAGCTCTCTCTGCCCTCTTCCTATGGGGACCATGGAATCTATGGCTTTTATTCCGGTTTGCAGAGGGGTATCTACCGATTTTCTGGATATTACCCCTGACGCCACACGTTCAATTTGTCTGAATTTATCTGTTTGAATGGGGCCTTTCCCGTCAATGGGCTGCCCTAAAGCATTCACCACACGGCCAAGAAGCGGGTCTCCGACAGCCACCTCCACAACTCTGCCCGTGGTTTTTACAATATCGCCTTCATTAATGCTTTTCTGATCTCCCAGCAGCACAACGCCCACATTATCTTCTTCCAGATTTAAAACCATACCATATTCATCGCCGGGAAACTCTAACAGTTCACCCTGCATGGCATTTTCTAATCCATGAATACGTGCAATTCCGTCTGCGACCTGTATTACCGTACCCACATCCGATACTTCCATTTGTGCGGAATATCTTTCTATTTGTTCTTTAATAACAGAACTAATTTCTTCCGGTCTTAGATTCATGGAGTTTAAACACCTTCTTTCTATTTCAATTTTGTGATGTTTCTTAATTACAGTTGTATTATTCCTTAACACGTATCATGTCATTTGAATTTTATATAATTGCTTTGATAAGGACTGCAATTTTGTTTTAACACTGCTGTCAATTACCCGGTCGCCTATCCGGATAATCAGTCCCGCTACAATAGTATCATCTACTTTATAATGCATTTCCATGGATTCATAATCAGTTGTCTCTAAGAGACGTTTTTTTATTAACTGCTTCTGTTCCTCCGATAAACTAACAGCAGATGTTACATAAGCAACGCCTATTTTCTTATATTCTTTTACTTCATCCGTAAAATACACAAGAATATCCTGAATATCCGTAAAGCGGTCTTTTGTTACAATAAGTGTTAAAAAACCTATCAGCTCTTCGGAAATTCGGTTTTTAAATATTTTATCAACTATTTTTATCTTTTCTTCTTTTATGATTTTAGGATGATTAATAAGCTTTATCAGCTCTTCATGCTCATTCAACACGGACTGAAGGGACAAGACCTCCTCATACAGAACGTCTATGGTATTTTTTTCCATCGCTAACGCAAATAAAGCATCGCCATAAGTTTTCGATACTAATTTAGCCATGTCTCTTCACCCATTTCTTTTAAGGTTTCTTCTATGAGATTATTATGAAGATTCGCATCCAAAGATACCGTTACCATTTTACCCGCCATAACGGAGGCAATCTTTATCATCTCCTGTTTCATCTCATCAATAACC
>CAMJWQ010000303.1 GCA_946409475.1 uncultured Lachnospiraceae bacterium | reverse complement strand
ATATTTAAGGGCCTGGGTGTTGATTATATCATTGAAGGCGGCCAGACCATGAATCCGAGTACGGAAGATATGTTAAATGCTATTAACAAGGTAAACGCCAAAAATATATTTATATTTCCCAATAATAAAAATATCATATTGGCTGCCAACCAGGCAAAAAATTTATGCAGGGATAAAAATATCATAGTCATCCCGACTAAGACCATACCGCAGGGGATCACCGCCATTATCGGTTACCTTCCCGATAAATCTGCTGCCGACAATGAAAATAATATGCTTGACGAAATAAAAAAAGTGAAAACCGGACAGGTTACCTATGCGGTAAGAGATACCATGATTGAAGATAAGACCATTAAGCAGGGGGATATTATGGGAATTGGTGACCACTCCATTTTATCTGTCGGTCCTGTTATTGCAGACACTACAAAGGAATTGATTTCCAGTCTCATGGATGAAAATTCGGAACTTATCAGTATTTACTACGGAACCGATATTGACAGGGAAGATGCCGGTATCCTGCAGTCTGAAATAGAAGAGGCTTATCCCGGCTGTGATGTGGAGGTGCATTACGGAGGACAGCCTATTTATTATTATATCATTTCAGTGGAATAACCGAAAGGCTGCTAATGGTGGTTATGTTATGAATAAGCAGAATCCTATAACAGTGATAAAAGGAATCGGTAATAAATCAGCCTCCTGTTTTGCCAAGGCCGGTGTTAACACACTTCAGGACTTATTACATTATTATCCCAAAGATTATATGACCTATGAACCCCCCGTATCCATAGGTTCTCTTTTCCATAACAGGCATGCCGCAATAAAGGGAAGGGTTACCGGTATCAGTCCTGTGACAGGTAACCGGAAAATAAAGATTTTTTCGGTCATAATTAGTGATGAGACCGGAAAATGTAAAGTAACCTTTTATCATGTACCCTATTTCAGAGATAGATTTTCAATTGGCCAGTCCTATGTATTTCGTGGAAGAGTGGTTATTAAGAATTCTGTGGTTTTCATGGAACAACCCACTATTTTTGCCGTAGAGGAATATGAACTATTAATCGGTAAAATCAGGCCCATTTACCCTTTGGTTAATGGCCTGACCAATAATATGGTTTCGAAAGCGGTTAGGGAGGCATTGCAATCAGGTATAACAGAAGAGTATTTGCCGGAAAAGCTGTTGAAAAAATATAATTTAAGCAATATTTCCCATACTCTTAATAATATTCATTTTCCGAACAGTATGGAGGATTATGAAAAGGCCAGGGAAAGATTGGTATTTGATGAATTTTTCTTTTTTTTGCTGCATGTAAAAGAAATAAAAGACCATGACAGGAAATCGGCAAATTTATTTTCACTTCCCGAGCAAAGGATAATGAATACTATCCTTCAAAGCCTGCCTTATGAATTGACCCATGCACAAAATAAGGTTTTACAGGATATTAACAGAGATTTACATCATAAAAGTGTTATGAACCGGTTAATACAGGGTGATGTAGGCTCCGGAAAAACAATTCTTGCTATTTTGGCAATGGCCAGAATTGCGGAAAACGGATACCAAAGTGCTCTTATGGTGCCCACAGATGTATTGGCAAGACAGCATTATGAATCGGTATCAGAAATTTTTAAGGAGAATGCCATTACGATTCCCGTACTGCTGCTTACCGGTGCTATGACAGCAAAAGAAAAAAAACTGGCCCATGAAGAAATAAGAAAGGGAAATGCGAAGATCATAATCGGTACCCATGCTTTATTTCAGGAAAAGGTAATATATGAAAATCTTGCCTTAGTTATTACGGATGAACAGCACCGGTTCGGTGTAAAGCAAAGAGAGGCCTTAGCCAATAAGGGAATTGCCCCCCATATACTAGTCATGAGTGCTACCCCCATACCAAGAACCCTGGCTATGATTTTATATGCAGATTTGGATATTTCCGTAATTGATGAAATACCTAAGAATAGGATTCCCATTAAGAATTATGTGGTGAATCAAAATTATCGGAAAAAAGCCTATGAATTCATAGAAAAAGAAATCGGTAAGGGAAGACAAGCCTATATCATTTGTCCTATGGTGGAGCAAAGTGAAGAAAGTGATCTGGAGGATGTTATTTCCTATACGGAGACCTTAAAAAGGATCATGCCTCATGTCAAGATCGAATACCTTCACGGCAGGTTAAAATCAAATGAAAAAAACACGATCATGGAGGCTTTTGCAAAGAATAAAATTCAACTGTTAGTATCAACTACCGTAATAGAAGTAGGTGTCAACGTTCCCAATGCAACGGTCATGCTGGTGGAGAATGCCGAGCGCTTCGGACTTGCGCAGCTTCACCAGTTAAGAGGCCGGGTTGGGAGAGGAATACATCCTTCCTACTGTATTTTCATACATTCCCATAATGCTGGCGAAGCTGCCGGGAAGCTTATGATATTAAATCAAACAAATGATGGTTTCCGGATTGCCGGTGAAGATTTAAAGCTGCGGGGGCCCGGAGAATTATTCGGAATCCGCCAAAGCGGCTGTCTATCCTTTCAGATAGCGGATATTTACCAGGATGCACCTGTCTTGCAAATGGCCCATGAAGCTGTGAAAAGCATGAAAATAAAGGATGATTTATGGAAAGAACATAATTTTACTTTTTATGACAATTTATGAAACAATTTCTAGTGTAATGCTTCTGGATTTACATATAATATGATTGTAATCACAAAGGAAATAAAAATTTTCTTATGGTTACGTAAAACAACACTACTTGAAGGAGGGCGTTTGAGCATGTCAAGTACCAATAGAGTAGAAGTTCCGGAAGCAAAAGCTGCACTGGATAAGTTTAAATACGAAGTAGCTAGTGAATTGGGAGTACCTTTAACGAATGGTTATAACGGTAACCTAACCTCTAAACAGAATGGTTCTGTAGGTGGTTATATGGTTAAGAAAATGATCGAAGAGCAGGAAAGAAAAATGGCAGGTCAGTCAACTCTTTAAGCTAGTATACTAAAAAAAATCTACTGCAAATAGAAAAAGGTACCTAATTTTTAGGTACCTTTTTCTATTACAATTTGTTCACAAACAGGAAAACCTATGCTATAATGAGGTCATTAAGGCAGAATTGGAAAGGAATGTAAAACTGTGGCTAATAATGTTACTTATGATGCAAGCAGCATTTCCGTATTAGAGGGTTTGGAGGCTGTCAGAAAACGTCCCGGTATGTACATAGGAAGTGTTTCTACAAAGGGATTGAATCATTTAATTTATGAAATAGTAGATAATTCTGTTGATGAACATCTGGCAGGGTTTTGTGATACCATAAATGTTTTTTTGGAAAAAGACGGATCGGCAACTATTGAGGATAACGGACGGGGGATTCCCGTCGGCATGCATGAAAAGGGAATGTCGGCAGAAAGATTGGTTTTTACCACCTTACATGCAGGCGGTAAATTTGATAACAGTGTATATAAGACAAGCGGAGGGCTCCATGGTGTGGGTTCCTCCGTCGTAAATGCCCTTTCGGCATATTTGGACATTAAAGTAAAAAGAGAAGGATATATTCATCACGACCGCTATGAACGCGGCATACCGGTTATGGAATTAAAGGACGGTCTTTTACCCACGGCAGGAAAAACAAAAGAGACGGGAACCATTATTAACTTCCTGCCGGATGATACCATATTTGAAAGGACACGTTTTAAAGCTGATGAAATACGAAGCAGATTACATGAGACTGCTTATCTGAATCCGAATCTTACCATCGTTTTTGAAGACAGAAGAAATGAAGAAACCGAACATGTCGTATACCACGAAGAGGAGGGTATCATCGGGTTTATAAAAGATTTGAACAGGAAAGCGGAAACCCTTCATGATGTCATTTATATTAAGGGAGAGACCGATAATATAACTGTGGAAGCTGCTTTTCAATATGTAAATGAATTTCATGAAAATGTTCTCGGATTTTGTAATAATATTTATAATGCGGAAGGCGGTACGCATTTAACGGGCTTTAAAACAATCTTTACCTCTGTGATTAACCAATATGCCAGAGAATTGGGAAGCTTAAAGGAAAAGGATGCCAATTTTACCGGTGCGGACGTGAGAAACGGAATGACAGCCGTCATCTCCGTGAAACATCCCACGCCCAGATTTGAAGGACAGACAAAAACAAAGCTGGATAACCAGGATGCTTTTAAGGCTGTCAGCAAAATTGTTGGTGATGAAATCCAGCGTTTTTTTGACCGTAATATCGATACTTTAAAAAACATCATCGGTTGTGCGGAAAAAGCTGCAAAAATAAGAAAAACAGAGGAAAGGGCAAAAACCAACCTGTTGACGAAACAGAAATTTTCCTTTGATGCAAACGGGAAGCTGGCTAATTGCGAAAGCAGAGATCCGGAAAAATGC
>CAMJWQ010000302.1 GCA_946409475.1 uncultured Lachnospiraceae bacterium | reverse complement strand
ATATCTGTCAATAAAAATCATTATTATTAGAATTATAATGGCAAAACGCATTGATAATTCAGATAATTATATGCTATAATTAGACAATATATGGTAAAAACTTCGTATTTTGTAATTGAGGGGGTTTGCATATGAGAAAAGAGATGAAGATACCAAAGATAGTAAAGAATTTTGTTGCAGGTTTTATGCTCTTGATTATGGAAATTCTTTTCTTTCGCACAATTTCTTTTGCAGAGGAAGATAAAAAAGATGTACTTTTTATCAGTTCTTATAGTGAGAGCTTTTTAACTGTTCCCGAACAGATAAAGGGAATACAGTCCGTTTTTAACGGAACAGATGTGAAACTGGAAATTGAGTATATGGATACCAAAAGAATAGATACGATAGAAAACAGAAAATTATTTCATAATTTATTAAAATATAAATTAGAAAGCCTCCCTCCCTATGATGCTGTTATAGTTGGTGATGACAATGCCTTACAATTCGCATTAGCCTATCAGGAGGAGCTGTTTCCCGGAATACCTATTGTTTTCCTGGGAGTTAATGATAAACAAAGAGCTGAAAATGCATGTGAAAATCCCAATATAACCGGTATTATGGAGGAAACATCCGTAAGGGATAACATTGCCATTGCTTATCAATTTAATCCTGATGCCAAAAGGGTTGTGGCTATTGTGGATTCTACATTAACGGGAAAAGGAGATCAAAAACAATTTAAGGATGCGGAAGAATATTTTCCGTCACTGAGATTCGGTCAGTTAAATGTATCGGAATATACCTATGAGGAGTTCGGAAAAGAGCTCGAAAAAATAGAGGACGATACGCTGTTACTGTTTCTCAGTATGAATCAGGATAAGACCGGAAGGTATTTGGAGCTGCAGGAGGAATTTGATTTTATAAAAGAGCATACCCATGTACCTGTATACCGTACTACTGTCGGCGGTGTGGGGGACGGACTCATGGGAGGAAAAATGATATCCTATGAAGAAATGGGGGAGGTGGCAGCCGGCCTTGTTATGAAGATATTTGACGGAACTCCTGTTGAAAGTCTACCACTGATTGAAGAAACCCCTTACCGTTATTATTTTGATTATGATTTAATAGAAAAATATCATATTGATGAAATATTAATACCCGACGGAGCCATATTGGTTAATAAAGAAATTAACCCCCTGGAAAAATACCATAATGCATTTATTATAACAGGAATTGTTTTGGCTTTTCTCATTCTTTTTTCCATTGTATTAATCGCAGACAATATCAGACGCAGGAAAATGCAAAAAGCGTTAAGGGAGAGTAACGAAGAATTAACGACTACCTATGAAGAACTGACGGCAACGGAAGAGGAACTAAGATGCCAATATGAATCCATACAGGAGCATGCGGAGGATATGGAGGTTCTTAATCAAAAATATAAAATTGCCATACAAAGTACCGATAGCGCAGTATGGGAGTTTGATATAGGTACAAGGGAAATAACCATATCTGAAAACTTTTCAAAAATTATTCGGAAGGATATAAAAAGAAAAGAAAACATTTTTAATTTATTGAATGAAATATTGGAACCTGACAGTAAAAAATTATTATTTAAGGAATGTAAATATTATTTAAAGGGATTAAAGGAGGAAATTAATGTCCAGATCCCCGTCTTTGATGGCGAAGGCAATAAAATATGGCTGCTGGTCAGAGGAAAAGCGGTAACCGATACCCGGTCAAATATAAAAATTCTTCACGGAATCCTGTTAGACAATACGAATTTGAAAGAACAGGAGGAGTATATCAGCTATTTTGCCAAACATGATTATTTAACGAGGCTTCCTAATCGAATTGAGTTCATGAGTAAGCTGACGGAACAACTGGAGAACAATAAGAAGGGTGCCGTTGTAATTCTGGATATTGATAATTTTAAGAGTATTAATGATACGTTAGGGCATATCTATGGGGACGAACTGTTAAAACAAATTGCGGACAGGCTGACAGCCATTATTGACAGCCATATGACGGTGGCCAGACTTGGGGGAGATGAATTCCTTGTCTTATTATATGATATCGACCGATATGAAGACATCAATTGCTATGTACAAAAATTAACAAATGCCTTTGAGGGAGCTTTTGTACTGGAAGGAAAAGAGAATTTTGTGAGCTTCAGCATGGGTATTACACGTTACCCCAAAGACAGTAATAATATGGAGCAGTTAATTATGAATGCGGATACGGCCATGTATAGGGTGAAAAATAGTGGTAAAAATAATTTTATCTTTTATTATGATGAAATGAAGGATGAAATGAATTATAAAATTGAAGTGGAACAAATACTCAGAAGAGCTATTAAAAATGATGGCTTTGAGCTGTTCTACCAGCCGCAGGTACATGTAAAGACGGGTGAAATAGCCGGATATGAAGCACTGCTGCGATTGAAGGAGAATAGGACCAGTCCTGCAGAGTTCATACCTGTGGCAGAAGAGACGGGGCTTATTATAGAAATAGGCAGATGGGTGGTAAAGGAAGTCATAATACAAATGGCGGCATGGAGGGAAAAAGGCTGCGAAGCGGAGATGGTTGCCATTAATTTTTCCAGTAAACAGCTTCGGGACCATGGATTTATCAAATTTTTGAGGGAAAATCTGGAGGAAAATAAAATAAATGCGGATAGACTGGAAATCGAAATTACGGAAAGTATCCTATTGGAAAAGAATGTACATACCCTGGAATTTTTAAGGGAATTAAAATCAATGGGATTAAAAATAGCACTGGATGATTTCGGAACAGGATATTCCTCTTTTAATTATCTGACTTATATTCCTGTAAATAAAATAAAGCTGGACAAATCATTAAATGATAAGTTCCTGGAATTAGAGAATGTCAAAGTGATGGACAGCATTATTTTACTTGCCCACAGCCTGGGTTTAAAAATCACGGCAGAAGGAATTGAGGAGTGGGAGAAATATATAAGGCTAAAGGAGGGAGGATGTGATTATATCCAGGGTTATTTGTTCAGCAGGCCCATTAAGGCCAAGGATGTGGAAAAATTATATGGATGCAATATGATTTCCCTGGTGAAGAATTAAAATAAACAGCATTACCTGATCTGCCGTAATGCTGTTTATTACGCTTTTGTTATTTTTGTTTTTGCATATCAGAAGTAAAATAGCTTCTGATAACGGTAGAATAAGCAGCCAGTAGATTTTCAAACTCATGTTCCCAGGTCTTTAATCCGGCATAAATAAGCCCGTTCCTGCTTAATTGCTTTTGCAGGGAATCACTAAGCAGCAGGCGCTCCATACATTGATACAATTCCTCATAATTTCTTGGTTCGAATTTTATACCGTTTGTTCCATGGTCAATGATTTCTCCCACCCCCAGGGCATCTGCCCCGATGACGGGGGCTCCCGAAGCCATTGCTTCCAAAATAACATTACCGAAGGTTTCCGTTGAAGAAGGGCAGACAAAAATATCACAGGAAGCATACATGACCGCCAGCTCCATTCCCGTTTTAAAGCCCGTAAAAACAGTATCGTCAGGAAAGTTTTTTTTACAATCTTCTAAAGCAGGTCCGTCACCCGTAATAATAAGTGCTGCTTGCTCCGGATAGTTTTCTTTGATTTTTTGGTAGCTTTTACACAAAATATCTAAATCCTTTTCAGCCGAGACCCTGCCCACATATAAAAAGACAGTTTTATTCTCCAATTCTAATTGCTTTCTCAATTCCCTGCTCCGGAAGTCAGGACGAAAAGCTTCCGTGTCAATACCTCTGGAAAATATACCCGTATTCGTTACCTCATGCAGAGCAAGCAGCCGCTGTGCCGCATGGGAAGGACATAAGGTCATATCGTTTTGTAAATGAAACCATTTTAAATAGGACCAGACAGGCTGTTTAAGAAAATTAAGATTATAATATGGTGTATATTGTGAAAAGTTGGTCGTATAGTTTGAAATTGTGGGGATATGGTACTTTTTTCCCAAACGAAGGCCTGCCAGACCCATGTTCATTTCCGTCATAATATGAATGATATCGGGAGAAAAATCCTTTAAAGCACTTGCAAGGCGCTGGCTGTTAGGAAAAGCGATGCGGGTCTCCGGGTATAAGAAAAATTTAATGCTGTAAAAGTGTTCAATATGATAGTCCCTTTTCTCATCTTCATATTGGGGAGCGAATACCTTATAGGCCACGCCTGTTTCTTTAAAATATTGTATTAGTTTTTTTAAAGTATTGGTTACACCGTTAATCTGAGGTAAATAGGTATCTGTAAACAAGGCGACTCTCATAGGCTTTTTCTCCTTTTTAACAGAGGGGTAAGCAGCCGGTGGTGTGATTCTGTCTTGCCGTAACCGGATTCCTTTTTTTGATGCGGTAGGGCTTTATCCCCGAAATTCCTATTATAAAACAGGGATTCGCATACCTGAATAC
>CAMJWQ010000301.1 GCA_946409475.1 uncultured Lachnospiraceae bacterium | reverse complement strand
ATCGCGTAATTTCCAAAATGGACCATGATACAAAAAGCTGGTTAATAAAGGAATTGGAAAAAATGGCGGATAGGGGAACGATTGTGGTTTCTATTGAAAATGATATGGCCGATATGAACGGGTTGAATCATGTCATAATTATACAAGAGAGTAAAATAATAAATGAAATTGAAAAAAAAGTTTAAGGAAATGAAAATGGCAGACGCATTTTATGCGGCATCTAAAAAGATTTATCAGATATTTATGAAAAAGATAAAGAAATATGTTATAGAGAATAAGCTGAATATCATTATTTGGCTGGCCTTTATGTTAATACTTTTAAAAAATACGTTTTTATATTTTGAATATTTCTTTATCAGGCAGTTTATTATCATGCTTTTTATTTCATTGGGAGTTGCCCTGGAAATGATGAGCGGGGATTTTGATTTATCCTTTGCCGCACAAATTTCCGGAGCAACTGTTATTGGTGCCTATCTTTTGAAAAACGAGATAAATTTATATGTAACCGTTCTGTTTATATTATTACTTCATATACTGGGAGGTGCGGTAAAATCGTTCCTGATGATTAAGTTAAAAATGCCTTCCATTATATTTACACTGGCATTACAAATGATTATATCGAAAACCTTTCTGATCGTTTCCAATGAAAACAATATCATAATTCCGGATAAGCCTGCTTATTACAATAATAATATGTTTTGGGTGCTGATGGCGGCCTTGACCGCGGTTCTCCTTTTGTGTGTCCATTGGTTTTTATATGATACCTATTATGGGAAATATTGCAGAATGCTGGGAGAAAATACAGAGCTTATGGAAAAGAACGGACTCAACTGCTTTGCCGCTTCTTTGATTATTCATTCCTTTGCGGCTGTTTTCTTTACCATGGCAAGTTTGCTGTTTATTTTTCAAACGGTATCGGGAAGTGCCTATATCGGAAGCAATTATTTATATAAGGTATTGGCGGCATTGTGCCTTGGGGGAATCGGTTCCTGCAATGGAGAGGGCAGAATATCCGGAATTGTGGCAGGAACGGTATCCATGGTATTACTGATATTTATTCTGACAAGCTTTAATTATGTAAATAAATGGGAAACCATTGTGGAGGGAATGATAATACTGGCCGGACTTTATATGGGCAGAATACGAAAAACATCTGAAAACTATCTCCCTAATTCTGAAAGAAACCTCATTGAAGGGGAAGGAAGAGACTTATAAAATAATAGTGTGAATTATAAATTTCTAAGGGAGGTTGTTTTATGAAACAAAGAGTATTAGGGATAATGTTAAGTCTGGTTATGTCAGTTACAATGCTGACAGGCTGCGGAAGCACGGCTGAGAATTCCACGGCAGATTCCGCAGAAGCAGCAGAGGAAGCAGCGGATACGTCAGAGGTAACAGAAGAGCTGAATGAAGCAGTCGGCGATCTGGAGGATGTTAAGATAGGATTCCTTGCCCCAACGCTGCAGACAGAATTTTTTATTGCAATCGATAATGATTTGAAAGCGGAGTGTGAGGAAAAGGGCTGGGAATATGTTGCCGTCAGTTTTGATAATGATTCGTCAGCAGCCGTATCATCCATTGAAAATATGGTTACCAGCCAGTGTGATGTCATTATTGCCATGGTTTCCGATTCCTCCTGCGATGTTGCCTTAAAGGCCGCGCAGGAGGAAGGAGTTAAGATTATGGAATGCGGGGTTCAGACAGATGTATATGATGTCTGCCTGAATACGGACCAGCATGGTATTGGAGTGGAAATCGGAGAAATGGCTTCGGACTGGATCAATAGCCAGCTGGATGGAAAGGGACAAGTTGTTGTTTATACGACATTCCAAAACCAGGATATGCAGAACAGAGGTCAGGGTATACAGGATGCCATTGCGGAAAATTGTCCCGATGCGACGATTTTAGAAGTGGTTGATATCGGAAAGGACGTTACGGGGGCAGGAACATCAACTACGGAAAATATGCTGCAGAAATATCCTGAATTGAATACGATTGTATGCTATGGTGATGCGGCCGCGGTGGAATCCATGGAAGCAGTCAAGGCAGCGGGCTTAAACAGTGATGATTTTGGAATATTTGCATGTGACGGTACGGAACAGGCGTTAACAAGCATTGCCGATAATGATGTCATGAGAGGTACAATTGTATTTGCTTCGATAGCGCCTGCCATGATCGAATACTCGGAAAGAGTGCTAAAGGGGGAAGAATTCCCTGATATGATTGCCTTTGAAACAACAAAGATTACAAGCAAAAATATTGCTGATTTTATAACGGAATAAAAAAGTAAACAGATAAGAATATGTTAACACTGCCTGCTGCAGGTAGTGTTAACTTTTAGGAAAGGATATGAAATTATGTCTGATACGATTCTGAAGGTAAAGGATATTGTAAAAGAGTATCCCGGTGTTCTGGCAATTAATCATGTTTCCTTTGATGTAAAAAAAGGGGAAGTGCATGCACTGGTTGGCGAGAATGGCGCCGGCAAATCAACATTGATAAAGACGTTATCAGGCGCAGTGATTCCCAACGGCGGTTCTATTGTAATTAACGGAAAAGAGTTTGATGCCATGTCACCTAAATTAGCCAAGGAGCAGGGTATAGAAGTGATTTATCAGGAGTTTACTCTGGTGCCGGGGATAAGTGCGGCTGAAAATGTGTTTTTAGGAGAAAAAACATCCGAGGGTATATTTGTTAATATAAAAGAAAGAGAAAGAAGAGCAAGGGAATTATTTGAACAGCTTCATGTAGATATTGATGTGCAAAAGCCTGTAAGAAATCTTTCTCCGGCATGTCAGCAAATTGTTGAGATAGCCAAAGCCGTCAGCAGGAATGTGAAAATTTTAATAATGGATGAACCAACGGCTCCTTTAACGGTAAATGAGGTAGGAATACTGTTCGAAATCGTAAAGGATTTAAAGAAAAAGGGTGTTACTATTATTTATATATCCCACCGATTGGAAGAGCTTTTTGAGATTGCCGACCGTGTGACGGTTATGCGGGACGGCTGTTATGTCGCAACAGAAAATATGAAGGATATGGACCGGAAAAAGCTGATATCCATGATGGCCGGAAGAGAGCTTACGGAAAGCTATCCTTCCAGGAAAGCAGTGATAGGGGAAGAAGTGCTTAAGGTGGAAAATCTTTACGGAAATGGAGATAAGGATATCAGCTTTACTTTGAAAAAGGGTGAAATATTAGGATTTGCCGGTCTCGTAGGTGCAGGCCGCACGGAGCTTATGAGAGTACTGTATGGAGCGGACCGGGCTGAATCGGGGAGAATATTGCTTAATGGAAAGGAAATTAAAATTAAATCCTGTGAAGATGCTATTAAGCATGGTATCGGCTATATTCCTGAGGACAGAAAAGCACAGGGAGTGTTTCTGAGGATGTCAATCAAATGGAACACGGTAATTAATAACCTGAGGGAATTTTCTAAGGGAATATTTGTGGATACCGGAAAAGAAAATGAAGTGGCGGAGGAGTATAGGCAGAAATTTGGAATAAAGACGCCCTCATTGGAACAAAAGGTGATGAATTTAAGCGGAGGTAATCAGCAGAAGGTTGTGATTGCCAAGACCTTGGCCGCTAACTGCAGAATTATTATATTTGACGAACCAACAAGAGGTATTGACGTAGGAGCAAAGCAGGAAATTTACAAGCTGATGATTCAGTTAGCCGGGGAAGGAAATTCAATTATTATGGTATCGTCCGATATGCCCGAATTGTTAGGAATGTCCGATAGAATAGTCGTTATTTATGAAGGAAAAAAGACAGGAGAGGTCAGCAAAAAAGAGTTCAGTCAAAATTATATTCTTGATTTGGCTTCGGGAGGTAGTGAAAATGGAACAGACTAAAAAAACGTGGATAGATTATTATAAAAAGTATGGCATATATATTTTTCTGGCAGTTGTTTTTGTATTCTTTGCCGTTGCGGCTCCCAATTTTTTGTCGTCCAAAAATGTGATAAATATTTTAAGACAGGTATCTATGTTTGGCATTGTGGTTGTCGGTGTTTCCTTTGTTATGATAGGAGGAGGAATGGATCTGTCTGTGGGCGGTGAAATGGCGGTAGTAGGCATGCTGCTGGGGTATCTGATGGTAAATATGAATATAAATATCCCGTTAGCGGTTATTATTGGAATTGGCTTAGGATGCTTCTTTGGCTTATTGAACGGTATCGTAGCCATAAAATTACATATCGCGCCGATTATTGTAACCCTGGCAACCATGCTGGTATTACAGGGTGTTGCTTATCTGATTACAGGAGGGTATCCGATCACCGGAATGCCGGAAAATTTTGTGGTTATCGGACAGGGGTATATCGGACCGATTCCTGTTCCGGTTATTATATTTGCCGCTTTTATTATATTCGGCTGGATTGTTATGAATAAAACCTATTTAGGAAGACATATT
>CAMJWQ010000300.1 GCA_946409475.1 uncultured Lachnospiraceae bacterium | reverse complement strand
GAAGAATTGATTAATATGTATCAGAATTTCCAGCCGGAACGTCCCTTTTTTTCGACCGGGGCATTACATACATATGACAGCCGGTTCTGCCGCTTATATGAGCCGGATATTAATGATACAAATTATTATTCCCAGGAAATTCTTGATGATGCTTTGGCCTATTCCGACACGGCTTTAGTCATATTGGGACGTGTTTCGGGGGAAAGTATTGATTGCCCGAAGGTGCAGTATAAACAAACAACAAAAGATGGTGAGATTGTTACAGATAATGCAAGAACATACCTTAACATATCGGCTGAAGAGGAAGCCTTATTAGATTATGCAGGTGCTAATTATAAAAATGTTATTGTAATTGTAAACAGTACCAACGCCATGGCATTAGGAGAAATCGAAACGATAGAGGGTATTGATTCCTGTCTTTTAGTGGGATGCACCGGAAGCAGCGCGGCAGGTGCCATACCGAAGGTGCTATATGGTGAAATTAATCCGAGCGGACGAACAACGGACACCTATGCGTTTGATTTATCGACATCTGCAGCTTATGCGAATTTTGGTATAGATGGCGAAGGATTATACACCAACGGTGATGGATTATATCCTGCAGATGGAACAGCAAACGGAAACGTAGGAACGAATGAACCCTATGCCGGAGTCTCCTATATTGATTATGCTGAAAATATTTATATAGGTTATAAATGGTATGAAACAGCTGATGCAGAAGGATTTTGGGCTGATATTTCCAATAATCATGGAACAGGTTATGACGGAGTCGTACAATATCCTTTTGGATATGGATTATCCTATACGGACTTTAAATGGGAGCTCATATCCACAAGTGTTGCAGATAATGCAGAGGTTGGAAGAAACGATGAGATCGAAGTGACTGTTAAAGTGACAAATGTGGGAGATAAGGCGGGTAAGGACGTTGTAGAACTATATGCTGCACCACCATATACTACGGGTGGAATAGAAAAGGCTTCCACATCCTTATGTGCTTATGCCAAGACCGGATTATTGCAGCCCGGTGAGAGCGAAGAGATCGTCTTATCCTTTGTAATGGATGATTTAACCTCCTATGATGCCTATGATGTCAATGAAAACGGTTTTAAAGGCTATGAATTAGAAGCAGGAAATTATGGGATTCAATTAAAAAAGGATGCACATACATTAGCAGATATGGGGGATGACGCCATATTAAATCTTAATGTTTCATCGGATATTTTCTGCGATACGGATTTAGTTACCGGTAATAAAGTAGAAAACCGGTTTACAGGAGAAGATGCTGAAGATGGAATATCCATCGATGGCAGTGACAGCGGAGCTAATATTACATATTTAACAAGGGCAGATTTTAAAGGAACATTTCCTTCTGAAAAAACGGTGGACAGAGCAATGACGGACAATCTTATTAATTCAAATCTCTATACCGAAGAAATGGCAGAGGCTTGGATTGATGAGACAGATGAAGCCATTTCGACAGGCGCGGATAACGGTCTGTCTGTAATGGAAGATGGACAGTTATCAGAGCTGGGCATTCAGCTTGGTAATGATTATAATGATCCTCAATGGGATGCTCTGCTGGATCAAATGAGCATAAAAGAAATGATGAGCCTTGTATTGCATGGATATGTTGGCACCGGTGAGGTAAAGTCTATTGGAAAGCCTGTGAGTAAAGAAATTGACGGACCGGCTCAATTCGGAAGCTTTTCGACCGGAATTGACGGTACCGGTTTTCCAAATCCCACTACGGTAGCACAGACATGGAACAATCAGTTAGGGTATGAGATGGGGCAGTCCATTGCTAATGAAGCAGGAAATTCAGGATACGACGGGTGGTATGCTCCCTCCACTAATATGCATCGAACCACCATGGGTGGACGAAACTATGAATACTATTCGGAAGATTCTCTTTTAGCAGGTGAAATGACAACACAGGTAGTAAGCGGCTCTTTGGATAAGGGAATCTATTGCTATATTAAGCATTTTATCGTTTATGATCAGGACACCAACAGAGACAGCCTGTATACCTGGTTAACAGAGCAGAGCCTGAGAGAAATTTATTTAAAACCTTTTGAAATGGCAGTGGAAGAGGGTGGAGCAACGGGGATCATGACCTCCTATAACCGTCTTGGAGCAGTTTGGGCGGGTGGCAGCGAAGCACTGTTAACAGAGGTACTTCGTAATGAATGGGGATTTCATGGAGCCGTGCTGACAGATTACAGCGATCATCAGATTTTTATGAATATGGACCAGGCACTTCGGGCAGGCGGAAATATATGGATGGATGGATTCTTATGTAATGGTTCCTTTATGTATGAAACACAATCCAATAGTTTTAATCAAGCCTTAAGAAAAGCAAGCAAAGGCATTATCTACATGTGGCTAAATGCAAATGTCCGTAATCAGGAATATGCAGCAGATAATGGAGATACCTATTTGAAGCCGGTTAAAACACCGGGTCTGAATTATATCAATATAATTGTTGTTGTAGTGGATATTGCTGCTATTGGATTATTTATTCTTTGGATTCGCTCCATTAAGAAAAGGATGAAGGCGAGAAGAGCCTAAAAGAATAATTCTATTTAGTCTTTATGACCAACAAAGCAGACAAGGCCAGCATCCGTTCGAAATTTCAGACCATTTATCGGCCTTATATGCATCACTTGTTATGACTTCAATTAAATGGAGCCTGCAAAATAACGGCTATGAACAATTGATCGTTCATAAGCCGTTATTTCTAAAAATAGCTGAAGTTTTTGAACATTCATTTCCTTAAATAATAGTATGAAATACAAATCAGAAGTGTCCGTTAACGAAATGATTTTAATAATCTTAAGAAGTGATTTGCTTCACGCAGAGTATGATCCCCAAGTAATGGAATGATGATTGAGCGTACTTTACACTCTAAAATTCCCTGTGTTCCCTGTGCTTTGAAATCGCGGATATTTTTTGTGGCTGCCAAACTATCGGAAGTTACCTGTGAAACGGGAACCGTGTTATCCATGGCAGCTTTTGCTTCCTTTACTAATTGGTCAAATTCATCGCCAAAATTATTTGCTTTACCAATTAAATCATCTTCTGAAGGGTCAAGCAGCCCGCGAATGAATTTTGCGTGTTCAGCCATTATTCTATTCCAAAATAATTCCTGTTCCAGAATAGCATTTTCATCATATAAGTCGTCTCCCTTTTGTAAATTTTTTATCATTTCTAAATATAGCTTAGCCTCCCGCATAATATGGTCAATTAAGAGCGGATAGTTAATGGTAAACATTTTACATGACAATACGTTTGATAAAATATTGGATTTAAAACGAATGAGAGACCCGACTAATGCAATTGCCCTTTCATTTATTTCGTAGACCTTATTTGCTAAGCTTTGATTTATTGGATAATTATTGTTGCTCATTAAATCCATTTCCGCCTTAGTTAATTCAAAAGGGATGTCTATTCCGGTAAAGTATGACGAGGCCATTTCCGCATTTGCGGTATATTGCGTAAAAATTTCTCCTGAATGCAGAGCATTGGAGCTGACAGCTCCGTTTGAAACAGATACGACCTCCCATAATAAATTATCAAATTCTCTTCGGAATATATCTGCCTTTTGTGTATAATTACTGTCTCTTGGAGTAAAACCTATCTCTAAGAAAAAAGAATGTTCTTTCATTATTCTTATAAAGAATAAATGTAAATCCAATGACCTTTGTACGAAATTACATAATGGCTGCATTTCTGTTCCTTATAATAAATTTTATAGTATAATATGCTGATAAAAAATTTCTGTGAAGGTTAAAATATTTTAGGTGTTTAAGAAGACAAAATTGAATGGAAATCCGGTTTATGCTATAATTTTGATAAATTTTAAATAAGGATTATTTATGCTTGCATACAGTTTTGACACGCAATTTATTAATTGATGAAATAATCTTTCGGAACTGGCGGAGCTTGAATTTTTTATGTAGCAGGAAAGGGGAATTCATTATGAATATGTATGACTTAATTATGAAAAAAAGAAACGGAAGGCCCTTAACGAAGGAAGAAATAAATTATATGATAAACGGTTACACGAAGGGGGACATTCCTGATTATCAAATGTCAGCCATGATGATGGCTGTTTATTTTCAGGGAATGAATGAGGAGGAAACCCTGTATTTAACCATGGCTATGGCGGACAGCGGAGACAGGCTGCATTTGGATGCCATAGAGGGAATTAAGGTGGATAAGCACAGCACCGGAGGGGTGGGGGATAAAACCTCCCTGGTACTGACTCCTATGGTGGCGGCTCTCGGTATTCCTGTCGCCAAAATGTCAGGAAGGGGCCTTGGTCATACGGGGGGAACCATTGATAAGCTGGAAAGCTTTCCGGGGTTTCATACGTCCATCAGCGAGGAAAATTTTATTCATAATGTGAATACCGTTAAAA
>CAMJWQ010000299.1 GCA_946409475.1 uncultured Lachnospiraceae bacterium | reverse complement strand
TCGTTTTTGTTCTTTTATTGGGATGGAATACGGGAGTACAGCACTTTTTATTTGCCGGTACCGTTTTATACCTGTTTACTTCTTATGATAATAAAATCTACCGTCTATGGTATGTTTTCCTTCTTATCCTTATACGGATCTCGTTATATTATTACAGCGGTTATTATGAGCCTGTTTATGTGATTCATAAAAATATAGAAGATTTATTCCAAATTTTAAATACTTTTTTCATATTTTTTATCATTACGGAAATATGTATTGTTTATCATGCAAAAAATCTTGAGATTGAGAAAAAACTAATGCAATATAACAAAAAACTGGAAAAACAGGCCGCAACGGATCCCCTTACAGGCTTGGCAAACAGAAGAAGAGCACGGGATTATCTCATGGATACGGTAAAGAAATACGGCACTGAGAATATGAATTTTTCTATTGCTATCTGCGATGTGGACAATTTTAAAAGCATAAACGATAAATACGGACATGACTGTGGGGATTATGTTTTAAAAAAGGTGGCACAAATTATGAAGTCCTTTATGGAAAGAGTAGGATATGCGGCCAGATGGGGCGGAGAAGAATTTTTATTAACCTTTAATAATTGCAATATCGATGAGGCAAATCAACATCTATATGATTTAATGATATTAATAAGAAATACAGGCTTTATCTATAATGAACAAGTGCTTAAGATAACATTGACCTACGGACTGGAGGAATACAACAATAATTGCGGTATAGAGGAAACCATTAAAGTGGCGGATGAAAAAATGTATACGGGAAAAAGAATGGGAAAAAATAGAATTATATTTTAACCGGAATAATAGAACATGAAATTTATGTAAAAGCATCAAATTTTATTCCTTGACTTAAGCATAATAATTGTATACAATTATACCAGTATTACTGAATAAGGAGGAATTTATGCAAAACAGAATTGTCAAAATGAATGAACACAATAACTTATTACAGCTGGAGGAACATATGTATCCGTTAGTGGATGTGGAAACTCCTAATGTATTTCATAATTTATTTCCCTATACGGATATTCCTAAAATAGCCTTTAATGACCGTATTGTCCCTCATAATATGCCGAAAGATATTTGGATTACGGATACTACTTTTCGGGACGGACAGCAATCCAGAGCTCCTTATTCAACAGAACATATTGTCGCCATATTCGATTATTTACATAAGCTTGGCGGTTCAAATGGGATTATTCGGGCCAGCGAATTTTTTTTATACAGCAAAAAGGATAGGGAGGCCGTTTATAAATGCCTGGAGAGAGGCTATAAATTTCCTGAGGTTACCAGCTGGATTCGAGCCAGTAAGCAGGATTTTCAATTAGTAAAGGATATCGGTCTGAAAGAAACAGGTATATTGGTAAGCTGTTCGGATTATCATATTTTTTATAAATTAAAAATGTCACGTAAAGAAGCAATGAACCATTATCTGAGTGTCATTAAAGAATGCCTGGATACCGGGGTCAGCCCCAGATGTCATTTAGAGGATGTGACCAGAGCAGATATTTACGGATATGTCATACCTTTTTGTCTGGAATTAATGAAGCTGCAGGAAGAATATCAAATTCCTATTAAAGTACGTGTCTGCGATACCATGGGATTGGGTGTGAATTTTCCCGGATCCGTGATACCCCGTTCCATACCCGGAATCATATACGGATTAATGACCCATGCGGGTGTGCCTTCTGAATCTATTGAATTCCATGGACATAATGATTTTTACAAGGCTGTGGTAAATTCCACGGCAGCTTGGCTGTATGGCGCCTGCGGAGTGAATTGCTCCTTATTTGGAATAGGAGAGAGAACCGGTAATACTCCGCTGGAGGCAATGGTTTTTGAGTATGCGCAGATGAGGGGAACCCTAGACGGGATGGACACGACGGTTATTTCGGAACTGGCAGAATATTACGAGAAGGAAATCGGCTATTCCATACCTGTCCAGACGCCCTTTGTAGGTAAGAATTTTAATGTGACAAGAGCAGGTATTCATGCTGACGGTCTATTAAAAAACGAAGAAATTTATAATATATTTGATACGGATAAATTTCTGAATAAGCCTCCTTTAGTAGCCGTTTCCAATACATCCGGCCTGGCGGGAATAGCCCATTGGATTAATTGCTTTTACAATCTGAAAGGGGAAGGACAGGTGACAAAGAATTCGGAAATAGTGGGTAAAGTCAAGGAATGGGTCGATAAAGAATATGAAGACGGCAGAGTAACCGTGCTGACCGACGAGGAATTGGTTCGTGTCATAAGGGATACCTGCAATGAATTGCAGGTTAATTTATAATAGGGCATTTAGCGGAGAAGTTACGGGCTTAGTAGGAATGATATAATTCCTTAAGGAGGAAATCAGCTTGTTAGACAGTGAGATTCAAAAGGAAGTTACCGATAAATATTCTCTTAGAGGCAGAGTATTTCATCACATAAGAGAAGATATCTTAAACGGAAGGTACGGACAAAATGAAGAGCTTAGAGAAATAACCGTGGCGGAAGAGCTGGGTGTAAGCCGAACGCCGGTCAGAGAGGCATTAAGGCAGCTGGAGCTGGAGGGACTTGTTAATATCATTCCCAATAAGGGGGCCTATGTGACGGGGATAACGGAAAAGGATGTAAGGGATATTTATAAAATACGTTCTTTATTGGAGGGATTATGTGCCAGGTGGGCAACAGCCTTTATTAGCAGAGAGCAGCTGGAGGAAATGGAGGAAAATGTGTATCTTTTCGAATTCCATGAAAAGAAAGGAAACAGTGAGCAGCTTTATGAGTTAGATACCAGATTTCACCAAATATTATATGAAGCCTCCCAATGTAAGATTATGGAGCATATGCTAAAGGATTATCACCATTATGTACAGCGGGTCCGCAAATTCACTCTGTCCTCAAGGGAACGCGCCCATAATACGAATTTGGAACATGCGGATATCGTAAATGCCATTAAGGAAAAAGATGCGGATTTAGCAGAGAAGCTGGCAAATAAGCACATACTGAATGCCTTAGATAACCTGGAGAAATATGAATTGGATGAAATATTAAAGGTAAATGGAAAGTAATAAAAACAAGTTTTTTGCCCTATAAAAGACAGTAAAACAGGAGGATACTTATGAAAAAAATAAATATGACAACTCCGTTAGTGGAAATGGACGGCGATGAGATGACCAGGATTTTGTGGAAGATGATAAAGAAGGAACTGTTATTGCCCTTTATTAATCTGAAAACAGAATACTATGACTTGGGTCTGGAGCACCGGAATGAAACCAATGACAAGGTCACCGTTGATTCGGCAAATGCCACTAAAAAATATGGAGTTGCGGTAAAATGCGCAACGATAACTCCTAATGCGGCAAGAATGAAAGAATATACATTAAAGGAAATGTGGAAGAGTCCCAACGGGACGATACGTGCCATATTGGATGGTACGGTATTTCGGACTCCTATTATTGTTAAGGGTATAGAACCCTGTGTAAAGAATTGGGTTTCTCCCATAACCATAGCAAGACATGCTTATGGAGATGTTTATAAGAATACGGAAATGAAAATAGAAAAAGCAGGGAATGCGTATCTTCTTTACGAAGCGGAAGACGGAACCTGTGAAAAGCAGTTGATTCATACCTTTCGGGGAGCCGGTGTACTTCAGGGCATGCATAATCTGGAAACCTCTATTGAAAGCTTTGCAAGAAGCTGTTTCAAATATGCATTGGATGTTAAGCAGGATTTATGGTTCGCAACGAAAGATACGATTTCCAAGAAATATGACCATACCTTTAAAGATATTTTTCAGGACATCTATGAGAAGGAATATGAGAAGCTTTTTCAGGAAGCAGGAATCACGTATTTCTATACATTGATTGATGATGCCGTGGCCAGAATCATGAAATCCGGAGGCGGAATTATCTGGGCCTGCAAAAATTACGACGGTGATGTCATGAGTGATATGATTTCATCTGCCTTTGGCTCTCTTGCCATGATGACCTCCGTTTTGGTTTCTCCGGAAGGTAATTATGAATATGAGGCCGCACACGGAACGGTGCAACGCCATTATTACAAGCATATAAAGGGAGAAGAGACGTCTACCAATTCCGTAGCCACTATCTTTGCCTGGTCAGGCGCCTTAAGAAAGAGAGGGGAATTGGACGGCAACAGGGAGCTAATCCGTTTCGCCGATAAATTAGAGGAATCCTGTCTTGCAACCATTGAAAGCGGGAAAATGACGAAGGACTTGGCATTGATTACCTCTATGGAAAATCCTGCGGTGTTAAACAGTGGGGATTTCATAAAAGCGGTACGGAGTAAATTAGAAGTGATGCTGGGAGAGTAAGAATTTAAGTATCGAAAGTCTTTTTTACCTTAAGGCAGGGAACTCCGCAAAAACAGGAAGAATTTTGTGTGGAGTTCCCTGGAATTATCT
>CAMJWQ010000298.1 GCA_946409475.1 uncultured Lachnospiraceae bacterium | reverse complement strand
ATGTGTAGGATGCAACCAGGGATGCTATGACGGATTTGTATCAACAGAAGTACCTTTTATTACCTGCCTTAGAAATCCGGCACTGGGAAGAGAAAGGGAATACCGCCTTATTCAGACGAAAAAACCTAAGAAGGTATTGGTAGCCGGTGGAGGCATAGCCGGTATGGAGGCCGCATTACAGCTAAAGAAAAGAGGGCATGCTCCCATTTTGTGCGAAGCATCTGCATCTTTAGGCGGCCAGTTTGCTTTGGCAGGTGAAGCGCCAAGGAAAGAGGAAATGAAAGAAGCGGCACTGGCAATGGGGGAACAGGTCATCAATGAAGGAATTGAAGTAAGACTCAATGCGCCGGTAACAAAGGAATTAATAGCACAGGTGAAGCCGGAGGAGGTAATAATTGCTATCGGATCAGCGCCGATTATATTGAACATTCCTGGAGTAGATCTTCCCCACGTGGTGAATTCTCATGATATATTAGCGGGAAAAGAGGAAGTATCCGGGGATGTTGTGGTCATCGGAGGAGGTCTGGTTGGCCTTGAGGTGGCAGAATATGTGCATAAAAAGGTAAAAAGCGTTACCATACTGGAAATGCTTGATAAAGTAGCTAAGGATTTAGGAGAGCTGCGTAATATTTGCGTCATGGAGAGCCTTTATGCAGGCAATATAAAAACCATTACCGATGCCAAATGTGTGGAAATAAAAGAAACCTGTGTTGTTATAGAGAAAGGCGGCAGCAATGAAGAAATACCCTGCCATTATGTAATTTCTGCCATAGGTGCAAGATCCCGTAATTATGATGAATTAAGCAGCTGCTGCAAGGAACAGGGCATTGCTTTTCATGTAATCGGAGATGCGGTAAGGGCGAGAAGAGCGTTGAATGCGGTGGCGGAAGCAAATGAAGCGGCAAGAGCCATCTAATCTAATAGAACGGAATAGTATGGAAAAGAGACGAACCGGCAGCAGCCTGGTTCTTTGTCTGCATTTTTATAATAGGAGCCCCCACTAATTTGATTAGAGGGGGCTCTGTCCTTATGTCTCCTGAACTCAGCCCATAAGGGGTCGGGGACCTTATGACAATTTCTTCCCGCCGGTATTTCGCAGGAAATATGTGATACCTACTTTTCTATTATCTGTTCCTATATTATAATAAAAGGAAAGCAGGTATGAAAAGTAACAGGATAAGCAGATTGGAAACAGAGAGATTATGTTTATTATAGAAGAAGAATTAAAAAAACTACCGGATAAGCCCGGTGTATATATTATGCATGACAGCAGGGATTCCATTATCTATGTGGGAAAAGCGGTCAGCTTAAAAAACAGGGTGCGCCAGTATTTTCAGAACAGCCGCAATAAAACGGCAAAAATTGAACAAATGGTAAGTCAGATCCACCATTTTGAGTATATTATAACCGATTCGGAATTAGAGGCACTGGTGCTGGAATGTAATCTGATTAAGGAACACAGTCCCAAATATAATACGATGCTCAAAGACGATAAGAGTTATCCCTATATAAAGGTAACCATTCAGGAGGATTTTCCCAGGATCTTGTTTTCGAGAAAAATAAAAAAGGACAAGAGTAAGTACTTTGGGCCCTATACCAGTGCCGGAGCAGTAAAAAGCAGCCTGGATTTATTGCATAAATTATACAAAATCAGAGTATGCAGCCGCAATCTGCCAAAAGATATCGGTAAGGACAGGCCCTGTCTATATTATCATATCAACCAGTGTGATGCCCCCTGCCAGGGCAGAATCAGCAGGGAAGAATATGGAAAATCCATTCAAAAGGCAATGGCTTTTTTAAACGGTAATTATAGTGACGTCATAAAAGAATTGCAGAAAAAAATGGAGGATGCTTCGGAAAGAATGGAATTTGAGGAGGCTATTGAGTACCGGGAATTGATAGCCAGTGTGAAACAAATAGCCGAAAAGCAGAAGATAACCGATAATCATGGAGAGGATAAGGATATCATTGCATTGGCAAAGGATGAGAAAGACGGTATCGTACAGGTATTCTTTATCAGAGACGGCAGATTATTGGGACGAGAACATTTCTATATGCGGATATCGTCGGAGGATTCAAGAAAAGCAATCATAACCAGCTTCATTAAACAATTTTATTCCGGAACTCCCTTTATACCAAAGGAATTAATGATACAGGAAGAAATTGAAGAGAGAGAAATATTGGAACACTGGTTATCGGATAAACGGGGACAGAAGGTACGGATACGTATTCCCGTAAAGGGTTCTAAAGAAAAGCTAGTTGAATTGGCTGCAAAAAATGCACAGCTGATTCTGAATCAGGACAGGGAAAAATTAAAGAGGGAGGAAAGCCGTACTATCGGTGCAATGGAAGAGATAGCAGAGTGGCTGGAGCTTAAGAATGTAAAACGCATAGAGGCCTTTGATATTTCCAATATTAACGGCTTCCAGTCCGTGGGGTCCATGATAGTTTTTGAAAGAGGAAAACCGAAAAGGAGTGATTACCGGAAATTTAAAATTAAATGGATAAAGGGGGCCGATGATTATGCCAGTCTGGCGGAAGTACTGGAGAGAAGGTTTTCCCATGGACTTAAGGAGCGCAGGGAATTAGAAGAGAAATCGGAAAGCAAAGAATACGGCAGCTTTACTAAATTCCCGGATTTAATCATGATGGACGGCGGAAAGGGACAGGTAAATGCGGCTAAGGGGGTTTTAAACCATTTGCAGTTATCAATTCCTGTCTGCGGCATGGTGAAGGATGATAATCACAGGACCAGAGGACTCTATTTTGAAAACAGGGAAATAGAGATAGATACGAGATCCCAGGGCTTTCATCTGCTGACAAGAATTCAGGATGAAGCTCACCGGTTTGCCATAACCTATCACCGTTCTTTGAGAACGAAGGGGCAGATTCATTCGGTTCTTGACGAGATAGAAGGAATTGGCCCTGCCAGAAGAAAGGCACTCATGAAATATTATCAGGACCTGGAGGAGATAAAAAAAGCATCCGTTGAGGATCTGGCAAAGATACCAAGTATGAACAGAAAATCAGCAGAAGCTTTATCAGCACATTTTTTAAGAGGTGTAACGGATGATTATAATTAAAGATGCCCGAATTATAGATCCTTATAGCGGACTGGACGATATACAGGATTTGGTAATAAAAGATGAGAGAATTGTAAAGATTGGGAAAATGGAAAAGAGCAGCTCCTGTGATACTGTCATTCATGCGGAAGGTATGATTCTTTCCCCCGGACTGATAGATATTCATGTACATTTCAGGGATCCCGGTTTTACTTATAAGGAGGATATTTTTAGCGGTGCCAAGGCGGCGGCCAGAGGCGGATACACTACCGTTGTCTGTATGGCAAATACAAAGCCCTGTATTGATAACGTGAAAACCTTACGGTATGTTTTAAAGAAAGGGAGGGAGACAGATATCAATCTGTTCACAGTTGCCTGTGTGACAAAGGGAATGCGGGGTAAGGAATTGGTAGATATGGAAGAACTGGTACGTTTCGGTGCTGTGGGATTTTCTGATGACGGCATGCCTATCCGGGATGAAATCATTGCTTTTCAGGCGATGAAGGAGGCTGCCAGACTGGGCGTGCCTATTAGCCTGCATGAAGAGAACCCCAATTTTATTGGTAATAATGGGATTAACGAAGGAATTGTTTCTAAAAATCTCGGTATAAAGGGCGCCACGTCCCTGGCAGAAGAAATTTTGGTGGCCAGAGACTGTATGCTGGCCTTAAATGCAAAGGCAGTGGTGAATATGCAGCACATCAGTACACAGAATGCCGTAAAATTAATCCGTCTGTCTCAGGGCATGGGGGCTTATGTGGTGGCGGAAGCCACCCCCCACCATTTTTCTTTAACGGAAGAGGAGGTACTGCGTTATCATTCCAATGCCAAGATGAATCCTCCTCTTAGAAGTGCGGAGGACAGATATGAGATCATACAGGGACTGAGGGATGATACCATTGCTATCATCGCTACGGATCATGCACCTCACAGTGAGGAGGAAAAGGACAGTCCGTTTCTTGAGGCCCCCAGCGGAATTGTGGGACTTGAAACGGCTCTTTCCCTGGGAATTACCAATTTGGTAAGAAAAGGGCATTTAACAATGCTGCAGCTTCTTCAAAAAATGAGTCTGAATCCGGCCAGGTTTTATAATCTGGAGGGAGGAAGAATAAGAGAAGGTGCTGTTGCGGATATCGTTCTTTTCCGGGAGAACGAATGCTATGAGGCAGGCAATTTTGCTTCTAAATCCTCAAATTCCCCTTTTATAGGACAAAAATTATTCGGCAAAATAAAATATACCATTTGCAGGGGAAAAATTATTTACCAGGATAATGAAATGTAAATGTGTAATGCGGCGGCTGTTCATTTACTTCGGAAGTATGGGAGCATAAAATAATAATTAAAAAATTTTAATAATTTCTACAATTC
>CAMJWQ010000297.1 GCA_946409475.1 uncultured Lachnospiraceae bacterium | reverse complement strand
CTTTCCCCACTGCGACGGCAAAAGCATCCATTGACAATCCAACCGCTATAAAAAAAATTGATAAAATTCCCATATTTATCTCCTGTTTTCCCATAACTCTGCTTCTGGTTTATCTAAATTACTCTATTTATTCTATATTTTCATTATGTTTTCATTACTGTTCTATTTGGATTTTCTTTAAGCCCTTTATTAAATACTTTGAAAAAGTAAGCTTCAATAGCTGAAAAATTATATTACAATAAAGTTCCCCTTAAATCACCTTATATTTTCTGCAGCTTTCCTTCAAGCTGCTGATTTGACAGATCCTGTTATTCACCTTTATGCCGTGTAAAAAATTTAATTGCAGTATTGAATTTCCGCATTATTTACACCAATATGAGAATAAAATCCAAATTATATGCTTGTCAGCTAGTTTTTATTACTATATAATGTGATTGGAGGGTGATTTTATGACAATAAATCCGGATGATCTCATTAACAGTATCATGAACAGCTTATCACGAATCGATCATATTAAATCAGATTCGATACCAAATATAGACTTATATATGGATCAGGTTACTACATTTATGGACAAGCACTTAAAAAATACAAAAAGAAGTGATGAAGATAAAGTTTTGACCAAAACCATGATTAATAATTACGCAAAGAATCATTTACTGCCGCCTCCGGAAAAAAAGAAATATTCCAAGGACCATGTTCTGATTCTTATCTTTATTTATTATTTTAAAAATATACTTTCCATTAATGATATTCAAACCATGCTGCAGCCTCTGACAGATAAATATTACCAGGCAAAGGGAGCCCATTCCCTGGAATCTGTTTATGATGAGATATTCAGCTTGGAAAAAAGTCAAATTGACGCGATAAAGGATGACATCCTGAAAAAATACAATATTTCCACCGAAACCTTTCAAGATTATGATGGTAAAGACACGGAAATGCTGCATTTGTTTTCCTTTATCTGTCTCTTAAGCTTTGATGTCTATATTAAAAAACTCCTGGTAGAAAAAATGATAGACTCTTTGCTACCTGTTCCTGATGAAAAAAACAAAGAAAAAAAGAATGATACTGCTGTAAAAAAAGAACCTGTGTAAATGGGTTCTTTCCTCTTATTTATCTCTGTATTATGCTTAATTTTTCTTCCTGCCTATGCGTTCAAATACCATATCATAGCCGTCATTGCCATAATTCAAAGAACGGTTTACCCTGCTGATGGTAGCAGTGGATGCCCCTGTTTTTTCCGCTATTTCCAAATAGGTCTTATGCTCCCGCAGCATCGCAGCTACTTCAAATCTTTGCGCCATGGACAGTATTTCATTAATGGTGCAGATATCTTCAAAAAACAGGTAACCCTCTTCTTTATCCTTTAGGCTTAATATGGCATCAAATAAAAAATCAACTGCTTCCGTCCTTATTTTTTTATTCATAACTATGCCTCCGTAAACATTCCTGCTAACACTTTTACACTTGTTTATATTAACATATTAAAGTCCTAAAGTAAAGAAAAGCTACAGGCCACTCTTTAACCTTCCCGTAATCTCCAGGAAATCCTTATTGGCTCCCGTTTCCTTTATGTTAACCGATATTTGTTTACATATTTTTTAAGCTCTTCTACTGAGCGGTTAACCACCAATTCCTCCGGAAAATCCATTTGTTTACACAAATTTTCTGCAGATTCATGATTGCCCACAAAGGTTTCCGCATGGGCATCGCTTCCTATCACGACAGGTACGTTGTATTTTCTGCATAGGGAAAGTATTTCCATATCATGCTCCAAGGGATTTGCCCTTGCACCTCCCGGGGCCAAGGAGCTGTTATTCAGCTCAAGGAGAGTGTTATGTTCCTTTGCCGCCAGCACAATGGTTTTATAATCCAGAGGATACCGGTCATCGTCCGGATGCCCGATAATATTGATGTAAGGATTTTTAATTGCCCCCAATACGGACTTTGTATTTTTCTCAATACCCGCAAAGGCAATACAGGGGGAGTGAAGACTGGCAATGGTAATATCCATTTTCTTTAACACATGCTGGTTTAAATCCACACTGCCTTTTGCATCCAGAATATTTAATTCCACACCCATTAATAATTCAATTCCGTAAACAAATCTGTCAATTACCTTTAGGTTATGAAAATAAAATTCATGACAGCTTCCGGGCATCCTTGGGCCATGTTCCGTAATTCCTAAAAGCTCCAAGCCCTTTTCCCTGGCAGCGTATGCCATTTCCTTAATAGTATTATAAGCATGGCCACTGGCAATGGTGTGCGAATGTACATCTAATACGAATTTCATTTTTACCTCCTATTAAGCCTGACTCAAAGGCTACATGAATTATACTACTTGCCGCCGGTTTGTGCAAATTTCGTAATAAAAGGTAATTTTTCTCGCTAAAATGGCCGAAATAATGAGTTGGTTAAGCATGTTTAAGCTTATCAGCTAAAATATATAATAGAAAGAGGAAAAATAAATGATTGATTTTAAAAATGGTTCCGTATTTAAATTAAAGCCTACGGGTGCGGAATCTGTAGAAAATGAAGTAAAACCTTTATTTGTTCCGGACGAGCACATTATCGGAGCCTACAAAACGATACGGGACTTCGTCATTTTTACAAACAAACGTATTGTGGCCGTAAATGTTCAGGGTATTACCGGGAAGAAAAAGGATTACTCCTCCCTGCCTTATTCTAAAATACAAGCCTTTTCTGTAGAAACTGCGGGTGTATTGGATTTGGACAGTGAATTGGAGCTGTATTTCAGCGGACTTGGCAAAGTAAAATTTGAATTTACCGGTGCCTGCGGAATTGTTGAAATCGGACAGTTAATCGGAGAAAAGATCTTATAATTCTTGAAAACCTTATCATAAAAATACAGGCTTTTCATGCACGTTCCCAAAGGAGCTATCTATGGCTTCGTGGGGAAAAACGGTGCTGGCAAAACAACTTTGATACGAGTAATCTGTGGACTGCAAGAGCCGACTTCCGGCAAATATGAGCTATATGGAATCAGCAACACGGCAAAGAAAATTGCAAAATCACGCAGAAGAATAGGTGCGGTTGTTGAAACGCCGTCAATTTATTCGGATATGACAGCAGCGGAGAACTTAAAAGAACAATATCGGATTCTTGGTTTGCCATCTTTCGATGGTATACCGGAGCTTTTGAAGCTGGTTGGACTTGAACAAACCGGTAAAAAGAAAGTGCGGCACTTTTCTCTTGGTATGCGACAGCGGTTAGGAATTGCCGTAGCCCTTGCCGGAGACCCGGATTTCCTGGTACTGGACGAGCCGGTGAACGGCCTTGACCCGCAGGGCATCATTGAAATGCGGGAACTGATTTTGAAGCTCAACCGTGAGCAGCAAATAACCGTATTGATTTCCAGTCATATTCTTGATGAATTATCCCGCTTGGCAACACATTACGGTTTCATCGATGAAGGCCGCATAGTGAAGGAAATCAGCGTCAAAGAATTGGAAGCGGCTTGCAGAAAACGCGTCCGTATGAAAGTGTCTGATACGAAAGCTCTTGCCCGTGTTCTGGATGACATGGAAGCGGAGTATAAAATTCTTAGCGATACACAGGCCGATGTATTTGCACAAATGAATATTTCGCAGCTTACACTGGCGCTGGCAAAAGAAAATTGTGAAGTTGTTTCCATGCAGGAACACGATGAAAGTCTGGAAAGTTACTATGTTAACCTTGTGGGAGGTGCGCATCATGAATAGACTGTTATCCGCTAATTTTGCAAGGCTTTGGAAAGACAAAGTATTCTGGCTTGGAATGGCCGTCATATTTATATGGGCTGCGCTCATGCTGGTTTTGAAAAATCCTGCCGCAGGAGAACGGCGTATTTTGGAAGATTATTTTTTTCAGTCTGCACCGATTATCGGCGGGTTCTGTGCTGTCTTTATAGGTCTGTTTCTTGGAACGGATTACAGCGACGGAACAATAAGGAACAAAATTGTAGTTGGACATTCGCGGCAAGCTGTCTATCTGTCAAATATAATAGTCTGCATGGCAGCCGGAATTATGATGAACGCAGCATGGATACTCGCCATGCTGGCAATTGGAGTGCCATTGCTTGGATGGTTTGAAGGCGGCATAATCGTTGTACCGGCTTATCTTTTTATTACTATATTTATGATTGCCGCATTTGTTTCAATCTTTACTTTAATAAGCATGCTCAATAAAAATAAAGCAAGTGCCGCTGTTATAACAATCCTTGCATTTTTTTTGATTCTATTTTTAGGAAGTTATTGTAATAATAGGCTCAATGAGCCGGAAATGTATAGCGCAGGCCCCGTCATCACGACAACAGATGAGGAATATTCCGTCGAATATTCCGAAGCGTCACCAAATCCCGATTATGTAAGTGGAAATACCCGAAAGCTTTTTGAGTTTTTTGTCAATTTTCTGCCTTCAGGACAAGGAATACTG
>CAMJWQ010000296.1 GCA_946409475.1 uncultured Lachnospiraceae bacterium | reverse complement strand
ATACACTTTGGAAGGTTGCGGCAGGCAGGCTGGGAAACGGTACAAGATATAAAGAAATCATGAGTCTCTCCGGGTTAAGCTCTACTGTGATTCATATTGGCCAGATACTGACACTTCCCGCTGCCTAACAATTGAAACAGAGAATAGAGCATTACTGCGGTGAAAAAATAATAATTAAGCAGGGCTGATGACTTAAAATTCCGTAGTTATCGCCTCTGTTTTTTTATCGTATAGGAATTTACGTCCTATACGATAAAACCCTCCGGGGGGATGCACACGAATGCATAAGGAAGCAGGTGAGGTAAAGTGGACTTGCTATTCCAGAAGCTCCTTACGTGAAAAAATACCATAACTGATTTTATACATCACATAATTCCATACGATAGCGATTAGTGGGGAGCAGCATATCAGTATGAATATAAAATTATCTGTGATAGAAACCCCGGAGTAAAGCAAAAGCTGATAAATGATGTAACAAATTCCTATTGGAATGAGAAAAGAAATCAGTGAAAGGATACGTGCCCTTTCAGCTCCGAACTTAAATAGTAACGGAATGGATACACTTCCAAAAATATCGGCTGTTACTAAGCTTACCAGAGTTACAAAGAGCAGCGTGAGAATACTCTCAATATTTGTAATAGCAGCTTTATGTGTAATAAGAGAGCCTATCGTACCAATAATCATACCACTAACGGCTCCAATGGCAGAGAAAATAAATAGTACTATAAATTTACTAATTACCAAATCCTTTTTTGTTATGGGAGTAATCATGGCATATTTTATCCATTTGCTGGTATTATCAAAGCTAAAGGTGGTAATTACCATCATGCTGCAAAGAACACCACTGGTGATAATATAACTCTCTGTCCCGGAGACAGGAATAAATATAACGGCAAAAACAAGCAGCATAAACAGCATGGATTTTGCATTATGGCCAATGTTATATAAATCTTTTAATATCAGACTTTTCATTTAACTTGTTCCCCCTTTACATATAGTAGAATAATGTCATCAATGGATGCATCATCTATTACGGTGTTCTGGTATAAGTGACGCGCATTTTCCTTGTCGGCAACCAATACATCCCACTGATAATCACGCTTCCGGTAAGAAAGAATAGCAGACTTATCGATTTGATGAAAGACAGCCTCCCCGCAGCGGATGATACCGTAATGATAAAGCAGCTCATCTTTGGGCTTACTAAATAGAACCTTCCCCTTATGGATAAAAGTAATGTAATCCGCAATCTTTTCTAAATCCTTCGTAATGTGAGAGGACATTAAAATGGCGTGATTTTCGTCTTGTACAAAGTCTAAAAAAACATCCAGAATATCATCCCGCATGACAGGATCAAGTCCGCTGGTTGCTTCGTCTAAAATCAGAAGCTTTGGTTTGTGGGACAGTGCGACGGCGATACTTAATTTCATTTTCATGCCCCTTGAAAATGTTTTTACCTCTTTATCAGAGGGAAGCTGAAATCTTTTCAGATAGCTGCTAAAAATTTGCTTATCCCATTGTTTATAAGCCTTCATGGAGATGTTTTCTATCTTTGCCGGGGTAAGCGTTTCATAAAAGTTTATTCCGTCAAATACAACCCCGATATCCTCTTTAATATTCTGGGGGTTCGAGGACAATTCCTGTCCCCAAAAGGTGACAACACCATCGTCTTTATTGATAAGGTCAAGTATGGCATGAATGGTTGTACTTTTTCCCGCTCCATTTTCACCTATCAGACCCATAATCGTGCCCTTGGGAACAGAAAATGATACATGATCCAGCTTGAAGCCGGGATACTGCTTTGTCAGTTTATCAACTTGTAAAATTGCTTCCATGGTTATTCCGCCTCCTGATAAAAAATAGTTAAAAGCTCTAATAGTTTGCTAAGCGGTATACTGCTGGAGCGGGCAATATCCGCCGCCTCCTGTAAATGCTGTTCTGCTTTCCGCTGCTGTTCTTCCTGAAAAAAGTCTCTGTTCTGAGCGGAGACAAAGCTGCCCCGGCCGACAGTTGTCTCAATAAATCCGTCTCGTTGTAAATCTTCATAGGCCTTTTGAACGGTTATAACACTGACATGTATGGATTTTGCCAATGCCCGCATGGAAGGAACAGGGTCACCTGTCTGCAGATCCCCGCGCATAATCATTGCCTTTATCTGTGAAGTGATTTGTTCATATATTGGTTTACTGGTATTACTGCTGATTATGATTTCCATATGTTCTCATTTCTTTTTATTTTCTTTTTATGTACTATATTGTACTTATTGAACAAGTACAATATAGTACATAATGAGATATTTGTCAAGAAAGCTTATAAATTTTTCTAAGAATAGTAACAGAGAGTCCCCTTATAATAGTTGATATTGCAACTAAACTGAGTTATACTAAAAAAGCTGCACTATGAACTGTTTTTTGCGTAAAAATAATGAAAGTATCAATAATTTAAAATACAGGTAAAGGGGAGGGGAAATGATAAAGCGTACAGGAAGATTAATCTCCATACTTTACAGAAAAAGCCAAATGCTCTTAGGACATGCTTTAAAAGAATCCGATATTACTTCGGCGGAATATCCCATTCTATTTTTTTTAAATAAAAAAAACGGAGTTACCCAGGAGGAATTATCATCACATCTGTATCTTGATAAATCGGCGGTTACGAGAGTCATTCAAGGCCTGGCAACGAAAGGGTTTATAACGAAAAGAAAGGATGAAAAGGATCAGAGGTGTAATAGAGTTTACCTGACTGATAAGGGATATGAAGTACAGGCACAGATAGAAAAAGCGTTGGAGGATTGGAATGCCATCCTGATGATGAATGTGCCGGAAGAGAAGAAGGAGGAAATATACGAGCTTCTGACACAGATGGTGGAGAATGTCAGGGAAGAGCTCCTGGATAAAAAAATGGACGGAAAATAATTAGACAAAGGATCGGGTGACAAATGATGGAAGAAAACATGAAAAAAAATCCGTTGGAAACAGTACCGGTAAATAAGCTGTTAAAGCAGTTTGCGGTGCCAAGTATTATTGCAATGCTGGTAAGTGCCCTGTATAACATTGTGGACCAGTTTTTTATAGGAAGAAGCGTGGGGGAATTGGGAAATGCGGCAACCAATATTGCATTTCCTCTTTCCATTTCCTGTGTGGCCATAGCGTTGCTGTTCGGAATTGGCGGAGCGTCGGTGTTTAATCTGACTATGGGAAAAGGAGACAGGGAGGAAGCCGTATATTATATTGGAAATGCGGCAGTTATGCTATTTGGGTGCGGTGTGGTATTGTGCATTATTGCAAAGGCCTTTTTGACCCCTATGCTAATTTTTTTCGGGGCCCCTGCAGACGTACTGCCTTATGCGGAAACCTATACAGGAATTACTGCCTTTGGTTTTCCGTTTTTAATTCTGGCAACAGGGGGAGGACATCTCATACGGGCCGACGGCAGTCCTAAATTTTCCATGATTTGCAACCTTACGGGAGCAGTTATCAATACCATTCTGGATGCGCTTTTTGTCTTCGGCTTTCATATGGGCATAGCAGGAGCGGCAGCCGCCACCATTATCGGTCAGATCATAGCAGGAGGAATGGCCTTTTATTATTTATGCCATTATAAGACAGTGACCATAAGAAAGCAGCATTTAAGGATACGGAAAAAATATATCGGAAGAATTGTTTCCCTTGGAGCGGCACCCTGCAGCAATCAGCTTGCCATGATGGTTGTTCAAATTGTAATGAACAAGTCTCTGACTCATTATGGGGCCTTGTCATCCTATGGGGAATCCATACCATTGGCCTGTGCAGGTATTATCACAAAAGTGAATCAGGTGTTCTTTTCCTTTATTATCGGAATTTCACAGGGCTTGCAGCCAATTGTCAGCTTTAATTATGGAGCCGGGAGGTATACACGCGTAAAGAGTGCATATATACGTGCTATTTCCTACGGATTCGGATTAGCCCTGCTTGCATTTTTGCTGTTTCAGATTTTTCCGAGACAGATTATTTCACTTTTCGGTAATGGCTCGGATGCCTATTATCAATTTGCAATAAGTTATTTTAGAATATTTTTACTCTTTACGTTTTTAAATTTCCTGCAGCCTATAACCTCGAATTTCTTTACGGCAATTGGTAAACCTAAAAAAGGTATCTTTTTGTCGTTGACCAGACAGATTATTTTCCTGTTGCCCCTCTTACTGATTTTACCTCTTATCATTGGTATAGACGGCATATTGTATGCGGGGCCCATTGCGGATTTTACAGCCGGAATGGTGACCGTTGTCATGATTGTGATGGAGCTGAAAAATAAATATTATCATGAAGAAAGCAGTAAAACTGTGGTATAGGCTAATGACCAGGCATTATTTTTATGCTTTTGGGTATATGTTGCTTAATATTTATTTTGACATTAAAATAAAAAGAAAAGAAATACAGGGGATAAAAAATGAATTTGGTACGGCCGGAAAGACCATATC
>CAMJWQ010000295.1 GCA_946409475.1 uncultured Lachnospiraceae bacterium | reverse complement strand
AGCTTTGCCTGCTCACCGACAAAGCTTCCCTTCCCTTTTACGGTATAAATAATTCCGGCTCTTTCTAATTCCTGATATGCCCTCTGTATGGTATTGGGATTTATCGACAATTCCACAGCCAGGCTCCGAACAGACGGCATCTGTGCATGCGGTTTAATGATACCCTTAATGATCAGCTGTTCAAACCGTTCTATAATCTGTTCGTAAATCGGTCTTCTATCCTTATAATCAATATAAATCATAGCAATCTCCTTTCTTTCATTAATGGAGCTTCATATAGTAGCGTTTATCTATGTATACTGTATGGATTTAATTAATACAGTTAGTATACTATGGGTGAAATTATGTGTCAATCCCTATTTGCCCTTTTTCCTTCTATCGTGCCCCCATACGGAGGAAGTTATGTGGAACGGTTTTTCATCAGCTTTAAGTATTAAAAAAAACAGTAATAATCCAAAGATTATTACTGTTTCTTTTATTCGTGTCAATGGAAGCCCAAAGCCTCTATTTTTAATTGAATTTACGTTTTCTGGCTGCCTCAGACTTTTTCTTACGTCTCACACTCGGCTTTTCGTAATGTTCTCTCTTACGAATTTCCTGTTGAATACCAGCCTTCGCACAGCTTCTTTTAAAACGACGTAAAGCGCTATCTAAAGTTTCGTTATCTTTAACGACTACATTTGACATACTCTCACACCTAACCTCCCTCCAGCCATGTATTGTGCATAATACGACTGTTTGGGTATTTTTATTGCACTATGGTAATTATAGCATAATTTTTTATTTCGTCAATAGTTTTTAGACCTGCTTATCCAAAATTTCTTTTACTTTTGCCAATGCATCCCCGATACCTCCGGGATTTTTACCTCCGGCCTGGGCCATATTCGGCCTTCCTCCTCCGCCGCCGCCTACGAAAGGCGCTATCTCTTTAATCAGCTTACCGGCATGTGCTCCCCTTTTGATAATACTGTCGGTAACCATTGCAATAAGATTCACTTTACCGTCATAACAGGAGGCTAATACAATCACACCTTCACCCAGCTTATCTTTTAACTGATCCCCCAGCTCACGGAGAGCATTCATATCAACATCCTCCACCCTGGCTGTAAGAAGCCGGATTCCCTTTACTTCCGTCACCCGGTCCATAACATCGCCTAAGGCATCCTTCGCTAATTTGCTCTTCAGTGATTCATTTTCACTCTGTAATGTCTTTAATTCTGAAAGAAGATGTTGAATTTTATCGTTCAGGCTGTTTGGTGCCGCCTTTAATGACCTGGCGGCTTCCTCTACCGTTTTTTCTATTTCCTTATAGTATGCAAGAACACCTTCACCTGTTAATGCTTCTATTCTTCGTACTCCCGCAGCTACTCCGGTTTCCGATAAAATCTTGAAAAATTTTATGCTGCCCGTATTGCTTACATGGGTTCCCCCGCAAAGCTCCTTAGAGAAGTCTCCCATTTCAACAACACGAACCCTTTCACCATATTTTTCTCCGAATAAGGCCATAGCCCCTGTTTTTTTTGCTTCCTCCAGAGTCATTAGGGAAGTAATGACGGGGATTTCTTCCGCTATCTTTTCATTTACCATCTTTTCCACCTTCGTAAGCTCTTCCTCCGTCAGCGCCGAAAAATGCGTAAAATCAAAACGAAGTCTGTCACTGTTTACATTAGAACCGGCTTGCTCCACATGTGTTCCAAGAACTGTTCTTAACGCTTTTTGCAGTAAATGAGTCGCACTATGATTTTTACGGATTGCGTTCCTTTTCGCTTCATCAACCTGCAGAGCAACCATATCAGATACCGTAAACATACCTTTTATCACTTTACCAATGTGCCCTATTTTCCCTCCCAGGAGCTTTACAGTGTCCTCCACAGCAAATAAAGAATCTCCTGATATGATTTCTCCCCTGTCTGCCTCCTGTCCGCCGCTTGTAGCATAAAAGGGGGTTTCCCTCGTGAAAATGGTGCCTGCCTGTCCTTCCGTTAAGGCCTCAACAAGTTCTTCCTCCGTTGTCAGGACCGTGATTTCCGAATTACAGTTAAGGGTATCATAGCCCACAAATTTTGAAGTTACGGACGGGTCGACGGATTCATATACCGTCACATCCGACCCCATATAATTTGTAACCTTTCTGGCATTACGGGCCTTTTCCTTCTGTTCCTTCATGGCCGCTTTAAATCCTGCTTCGTCTATGGAAAATCCCTTTTCCTCCAGTATCTCCTTTGTTAAATCAAAGGGGAAGCCATAGGTATCGTATAATTTAAATGCATTTTCACCTGATAATACCCTGCTGCCGCTCTGTTTCATCCGCTCCTGCATATCAGATAGTATGGCCAGCCCCTGATCTATGGTCTTATAAAACTTATCTTCTTCCTGGGTCAGTACCTTAAAAATAAAGTTCCTCTTTTCATCTAATTCCGGATAACCGTCTTTGGATTCCTCAATAACCGTTGCACTTAAGCCAGCCAGAAATTTATCCTTGATATTCAAAATTTTGCCGTGGCGGGAGGCCCGTCTTATAATTCTCCTTAAAACATATCCCCTGCCTTCATTTGCCGGCATAATCCCGTCTGAAATCATAAAGGTAGCGGAGCGGATATGATCGGTAATCAAACGTATGGAAATATCCTGTTCCGTATTTTGACCATAAGCCACACCGGCCATTTCGCATACCTTATTTCTGATAGCCTGTACCGTATCCACATCAAAAATAGAAACCACATCCTGCACTACGGCAGCCAGGCGTTCCAAGCCCATACCGGTATCAATATTCTTTTGTGATAATTCCGTATAATGATTATCTCCGTCATTTTCAAATTGGGTAAATACATTATTCCATATCTCTATATAACGGTCACAATCACAGCCTACCGTACAGCCTTCCTTCCCACAGCCGTACTTTTCACCACGATCATAATAAACCTCCGAGCAGGGTCCGCAGGGACCTGCGCCATGCTCCCAGAAATTATCCTCTTTTCCGAAACGGAATATTTTTTCCGCAGGGATACCGATTTCCCTGTTCCATATGTCGAAGGCTTCATCATCATCCAGATAAACGGAAGGATATAAGCGGTCCGCCTCTAATCCTACTATCTCCGTTAAAAATTCCCAGGTCCAGGCAATGGCCTCCTGTTTAAAATAATCACCAAAGGAAAAATTTCCAAGCATTTCAAAAAAGGTACCGTGTCTTGCCGTTTTTCCCACGTTTTCAATATCTCCCGTACGGATACATTTCTGACAGGTAGCCACTCTTTTTCTGGGAGGTATCTCCTGTCCCGTAAAATAAGGCTTTAAAGGTGCCATACCGGAATTTATCAATAATAAACTGTTATCATTATGGGGTACTAAAGAAAAACTCTTCATCACCAAATGATCTTTACTTTCAAAAAAGTCCAAAAACATCTTTCTTAATTCATTTACGCCTCTCTGTTTCACGCTATCTCCTCCCGTGTATCCGCTTCTTATATTTTTATCATTTATCAAATTCTTTATGGTTATTTTTAAATTTTACTGCCTGCTATTATTCACAGGTTATATCATATGTTTTCCATTCAAGCATGTTTCATTATAAGTTGAATTGTGTTCTTTGTCAATTATTCACCAAAGCAAAAACGCCAAATGACCTGGCACTTGACGTTAACAACTGTTTTATATCAAAAACTCCATAATAAATATCTATGATTCCGTTCTAAATCAAAAACTAAATTTATCTTCAAAATAAGCCTTCAAATCTTCTATCCTGATTCTTTCCTGCTCCATCGTATCCCGGTCACGTACCGTAACGGCTCCGTCTGTTTCCGAATCAAAATCGTAGGTGACACAAAAGGGCGTTCCAATTTCATCCTGTCTGCGATAGCGCTTTCCGATATTGCCCCGGTCGTCAAATTCACAGTTATACCTTTTGCTTAATTCCTCAAACACCTTAAAGGCTCCGTCATTCAGCTTCTTGGATAAAGGCAGAACTCCGATTTTAACAGGGGCAAGGGCCGGATGAAAGTGAAGAACCGTACGTACATCTCCCTCCCCGATTTCTTCTTCATCGTAGGCGGAGCACAGAAAAGCCAATAAGATTCTGTCCGCTCCCAGTGAGGGCTCTATTACATAAGGAACATATTTCTTCTTTTTCTCATCATCAAAATAGGACAGATCCTGACCGGATACCGTCTGGTGCCGGGTCAAATCATAATCCGTTCTGTCCGCAATCCCCCATAGCTCTCCCCATCCGAAAGGAAACATAAATTCTATATCGGTAGTTGCTTTACTGTAAAAGGCCAGCTCTTCCTTTTCATGATCACGAATACGCATTTCCTCTTCCTTTATTCCCAGCTTTTTTAACCAATTGATACAGAAATCCTTCCAATATTGGAACCATTCCAAATCCGTATCCGGTTCACAGAAAAATTCCAGCTCCATCTGTTCAAATTCTCTTATCCGGAATATGAAATTACCAGGTGTGATTT
>CAMJWQ010000294.1 GCA_946409475.1 uncultured Lachnospiraceae bacterium | reverse complement strand
AAAAGGGGTATCAGCTTTCATCTGCTAATTCCATAAATATCGGAAGGCTGGTTCCGCAGGTTGTATACTATGTATATGCCTATGCAAAGCTATTAAAAGAAAAAGAAATAAAGGAACAGGAACAAATTAATGTGGCAGTACCTACCGGTAATTTCGGAAATATTTTAGCCGCCTATTATGCAAAGCAAATGGGAGTTCCTATTGCAAAATTAATTTGTGCTTCTAATGATAATAAGGTACTTTTTGATTTTTTCCAAACAGGTAAATATGATAAGAACAGGGATTTTATCTTAACCAGTTCTCCTTCCATGGATATCCTTATATCCAGCAATTTAGAAAGACTGATCTACAAAATCACAGGGGAAGATGCAAATAAAAACTGTGAATATATGAAGCAATTAAAAAAATCAGGTTATTATGAAGTCACAGGGTCTATGAAAAAGGAATTAGGGGACTTCTATGGAAATTTTGCAACAGAAGGTGAAGTTGCGGAAACCATTAAAAACCTTTATAAGGAGGAAGGCTATGTTTTAGACACTCACACGGCGGTAGCTGCCAATGTATATCAAAAATACAGAAAGGATACGGAAGACTGTAAAAAAACAGTAATTGTATCAACAGCCAGTCCCTATAAGTTTGCAAGAAGTGTAATGAAGGCCATTGACGGTAAATATGATCAGTTAACCGATTTTGCATTGATTGATGAGCTTAGTACAATTGCCGGAGTAAAAATACCAAATGCCATAGAAGAGATACGAAAGGCACCTGTTCTGCATCATACGGTTTGTGATGTAAATGAAATGAAGAGAAATGTTTTAGAATTTTTAGATATAAATGTTTAATTACAGTCATTGATTATAATGCTGATTTTACATATGATAAATAAACAATTCATAGGAAAGGGGCTATCGCAGGATCCGTGCTTTAGCCCCTTGTTTTGCTACGATTCGTAATCAACAAATAAGAAATTGATGATACCAAACGAAAATTGAATGGGTATACAGAAAATGGATTTATGGAGACGATAATGATAATTGGTTAAAAATTCAGGTGCCTCCAAGGTTAATTCCAGGGATTGTTCATTAGACATATTAACGGCAAACAATCCATTATGTAAATTTAAAAAATCCCCGACAGAGGCTTTGGTATACTCATCCAGCTCCGTCATTTCCAAGCCTGAATATCTGCGGGCGAATTGAATAAAAGCTTCCCTGGAAGCGTCAACGGCAGTAAAGGCGTGACGGGCTCCTATTATATTTTGTCTGCTGCCGGTTTCAGAATTAAATTCTTCATAAATGACAGGTTCCTGCGGAGTAAAATCCTTCCCGATAAAACGAATAATATTGGTAATTAAAAGGCTTATATAATGCATGGTGAAAATATTTTCAGTGGGATTGATGCTGTCATAGAATTGATAAATCAAACTATCATGGTCTGCCTTATATTCATTTTTAAAATCGATATCATTAATGGAATAGGTAGATTTGTATTTCTCCAAAGCACTTTCAAATTCTTCTGCGGTTAATAAACCTTCTTCAATTAATACCTCTCCCAATGTAAGATACGTGGGCTTTTGAAAGCTGATTAACTCCTGTATTTGCTCTTTTGTTAAATAATTTCTTTCTAATGCGATATCACCAAACATTTTATCTTCATGAGTTTGGGCGATATATATTTCTTCCACCTGTTCAGCTGTCATATATCCAAAGTGTACGGCAAGAGCTCCCAGCTTTGCCTGTTTCGATTTTAAGCGTTGAAGGGCATATAAGAGTTCTTCCGATGTTAAAAGCTTTTCGTTCAAAAGATAATTACCAAAAAATTGTGAGTACATTACATACCTCCTTTTAAAACGGTCATGACAATTCTTTTCACCTGTTCTTTCTGGAGAGGCTTTTGTATAAAGTCATATGCTCCGGCCTTTAAAGCTTCTTTTAAATGGCTTTGCGTTCCGACGGAAGATGCCATGATTACTATTGCATGGGAGTCAAAGGTTAGAATTTCAGTTACGGCCGTAATACCGTCTTTTACAGGCATCACAATATCTAAAAAAACTAAATCGGGATTATAGGTTTTGTAGGTCTCTACTGCTGACTGACCGTCAGATACTTCTACTATTTGCTTACAACCTAATGCAATCAGTAAGTCTTTCAATTGCTTCCTTGCTAAGATAGAATCATCGCAGATTAAAATTTTCATTTCATTAATTGACATAAGGTATCCTCCCATATAAGATTTCTTACATTGCAAAGATATGAATAAAAAATGACATTAGTGATATTAAGTTGATAATAACAAAATAACAGGCAGTGTCAAGTATTTTTGTGAAACTTCGAAGATTTCAGGGCCTGAGTTATGTAGTATAATGCATTAGCTTAGATCTATATCAGCCATATCAGCCGTATTCATATCAGCCGTATTCATAATTGACAGATACTATGAGAGTATGTTATAAATCAATAATAAGAATAAGGAGGTTTATCATGGATTTTTCTTTTTTAGATGTGATTATTGTATTTTACGGAGTTTATAATACATTTGCAACAGTCAAAATGATGAAAACAGGAGAAATTAAGGGGGGATGGTTTGTACGTTCCGATGTGGATTTAAAAAAAGCCAGAGATGTAAAAGGGTATATTGAGGCAACGAAATATATCACGTTAACCGTCGGAATTCTGATTACCCTGTGTGGTCTGTTAGGATTATATAACAGCTATGTTCAGGAACTTCCCATAGCGGTAATAGCCGTCGTATATATCATACTTATTATCATTGTATTGGGATATGGTATTTATTCTACAAAAGCACAAAAGAAATATTTATTATAAAGCCGGTCTTATTTTTCGTAAAAAGTGAAATAAATAAGTAGCTGCAGTAAAACTGTTACTGCAGCTACTTATTCATTTCATCTCTCGTCTAAATTTTTATATACTTTTTCCGCAGAAATGCTGCGATAAGCCGGACGGATGATTTTTCCGTTATTTGCCAGTTCTTCAATACGGTGCGCACTCCATCCTGATATACGTGCAATGGCAAAAATCGGGGTATATAATTCCGTGGGCAAGCCTAACATCTTATAAACAAATCCACTATAAAAGTCAACATTAACGCTGACACCCTTATATATTTTTCTAACCTTGGCAATTACTTCGGGAGCAAGCTGTTCTACCTTGGAATAAAGCTTAAATTCTTTTTCCAATCCTTTTTCCGCTGATAATTTTTCTACAAACTTTTTGAATATTACGGCTCTTGGGTCTGAAATAGAGTAAACGGCATGACCTACTCCGTAAATAAGGCCGGAATGGTCAAATGCTTCTTTATTCAAGAGCCTTTCCAGATAATTACTTACCATTTCGTCATCATCCCAATCGCTGACTTGTTCTTTCATATCCTCAAACATTTTAACAACCTTAATATTCGCACCGCCATGCTTGGGGCCTTTTAATGAACCGAGGGAAGAAGCTACAACGGAATAGGTATCCGTACCGGAGGAAGATACCACATGAGTGGTAAAGGTAGAATTATTTCCACCGCCATGTTCCATATGCAGAACAAGGGCCAAATCTAAGATTTTTGCTTCCAGCGGGGTATAATTACTGTCAGGTCTTAAAATGTATAAAATATTTTCTGCTGTGGATAAATGGGGTTGGGGAGCATGAATAAATAAACTGTTTCCATCATGATAATGACTATAGGCCTGATAACCATAAACTGATAATAACGGGAAAAGACTGATAAGCTGTAAACACTGCCGCAGTACATTCGGTATGGATATATCATCAGCACGATTGTCGTAGGCATATAGGGTTAATACGCTTCTGGCTAACGTATTCATCATGTCTCTGCTGGGCGCCTTCATGATAATGTCACGTACAAAGCTGGTGGGTAATGTCCGATAACCGGTCAATAACCGATTAAATTCTTCTAATTCTTTCCGGACCGGAAGATCACCAAATAACAGCAGATATGTGATTTCTTCAAAACCAAAACGGTTTTCTTTTGAAAAGCCGTTTACCAGGTCCGTAACGTCATAACCTCGATAGAATAATTTACCTTCACAGGGGACATTTTCACCGTTTACTGTTTTAGTAGCCAATACCGTAGAGATATCCGTAAGACCTGTCAGAACACCTTTTCCGTTTAAGTCGCGTAACCCGCGTTTTACATCATATTTGGCATATAATTCGGGCTCTATTAAACTGACATGATAGCTTTTTTTAGACAATGCCAGTATTTCGGGAGTAATTTCCGAGAAACGATTGGAATCCATTTTTTTACCTCCATTCTTTAAATTTAACATTTTTAACATTGGATGAGTATTCTTTCTTCATGAGGAGACAAACTCCGGCGCAAAAATAGAATGCTGCCATTACAACATTCTAGGACGCCAGAGCCTCGTAAACCGAAACGATTTGTTCCGCACGTAAATATCAGCCTGCTGATACTCTTTGTTACTGTGTTTACCAT
>CAMJWQ010000293.1 GCA_946409475.1 uncultured Lachnospiraceae bacterium | reverse complement strand
CGAATGCAGTCACGCAGTGACATCTTCCTTATGCATTCGTGTGCATCCCCCCCCCGGAGGTTTTTATCGTATAGGACGTAATTTCCTATACAATAAAAAATCCCTTTGTGTTAAATTACCACAAAAGGACATACCGTTATCCATAAGATTATATTTTTATAATCGTATGTACTTTAACCAATCACTCGTGGTATTACAGTACGAATCCTGGCAGGTCTTCTGACTTAAGCTTCATTACCTTTATCACCTTCCCAACAGCAGTCGGTGGATACGATAAAGATTCCTCTTTTACAGCGACGAGTTCGTACAGGATTTACACCTGTTTCCCTTTTCACCGGATTAATGATCCGACACCTAAGATTCTATTTTTATCCACTATATCATATCTGCTATAAGTAGTCAAATAATGAAAAAACAATTTGTAAATTTCTGTAAACTTGACATGGGATTTAATAAATGCAATAATATATTAAGTATACATATAAAAGCAAGATATCATTGCTAATAAATTTTTACAGGGAGGATTCAAATTTATGAGTAAACTCATATTTATTTCCAATCGTCTACCTGTAACCTTAAGTAAAAGTCAGAGAATACTTAAATATCAAAAAAGTATAGGTGGACTTGCAACCGGATTAAAGAGTTATCACGAGCAGGGCGATAGTTTATGGGTCGGTTGGCCCGGGATTGTGGAAGACGAAATTACGGAAAACGAAAAGACGTGTATTCGGGAAAAACTTAAAAATACTTATCAATGCCTTCCGGTCTTTTTATCAAATCAGGAAATCAATCAATATTATCATGGATTCAGTAACAATACCATCTGGCCGCTCTTTCATTATTTTACAAACAAAACAGAATATGATTTTGATACCTGGGAAGCTTACTGTAAGGTTAATCAGAAGTTTTTTGATACGGTAGCACCCGTAATAGAAGAGGATGATACCATTTGGATACATGATTATCAGCTTATGCTCCTGCCCCAAATCATCAAAGAAAAATTTCCGAACGTACAAATAGGCTTTTTTCTGCACATACCCTTTCCCTCCTTCGAAATCTTCCGTTTGCTAATATGGAGGGAGGAAATTTTGTTAGGACTTTTAGGTGCTGATTTAATCGGATTTCATACCTATGATTACGTCAGACATTTTTTAAGCTGCACAAGCAGAATCTTGGGACTTGAGCAAAATCTTAACCGAATCAGCTGTGAAGACCGCTATGTTCAGGCAGATGCATTTCCAATGGGCATTGACTACAATTACTTTTCCCGGCAGCATCACAAATCATCTTTAAATAATATCGGAAAAGAGATGTTCAAGCAGCTAGGAAATGTAAAAATGATTCTTTCCATAGACCGTCTGGATTATACAAAAGGCATACCGGAACGTATCCGCTCCTTTAACCGGTTTCTGGCAAAATATCCCGAGTATCGTGAAAAAGTAAGATTAAACCTTATTGTAGCGCCCTCCAGGGTGGAGGTTCCCATGTACATGGAACTGCGGCGTGAGATTTCGGAATTGGTCAGTGAAGTAAACGGTAAATTCGGTACTGTTAACTGGATGCCTATTTGGTTCTATTTTCATTCCTATTCCCAACAGGATTTAATTACCTTCTACCAGCATTCCGATGTACTCTTGGTAACTCCCCTTAGAGATGGTATGAACTTAGTCGTAAAAGAATACATTGCATCCAGAACAGATTTCCAGGGCATGGTTGTTATCAGTGAAACGGCCGGCGCTGCCAGTGAATTATCGGAGGCCATTATAGTGAATGCCAATGATCGAAATGCCATTGCAGACGGTATAAAAACTGCATTGGAAATGCCTTTGGAAGAAAAAATAGAACGAAATAAAATCCTGCATAATCGTTTGAAAAGATATGATATCAATATGTGGGCAGGAGAATTTCTTTATGCACTGGCACGTACTAAGGTAGAGGCTGTGAATACCATACAAAAAAATATAGAAACCCATATGGACTCCATTACCGAATCTTATCAAAATACCGAAAACAGAATTATTTTTCTGGATTATGACGGCACACTAACAGGATTTAAACCACTGCCGGAACAGGCCAAGCCTGATGCCGAACTAAGAAGTATTCTGGAGCGGTTAACGAAAAATCCTAAAAATACGGTTGTTATTGCCTCCGGAAGGGATAGAAAAACTTTAATGGCCTGGTTAGGTGATTTACCTTTACATTTTATTGCCTCACATGGCTTATGGATATTAAAAAGACCGAGCAGGAAATGGTATATGACCGTATCCTTAGAAAATACATGGAAGGATTCCGTACGCCATATATTGGAATTATATACGGACCGTATGCCCGGATCCTTAATTGAAGAGAAAGACTTTTCTTTAGCCTGGCATTACCGGCAATGTGAGCCTGATATGGCTGCCGTAAAATTAGGGGAGGTTAAGGAAGCGGTCATGTGTATGACACAGTCAATGAGCCTGGGTATACAGGAGGGAAATAAAGTGCTGGAAATCAAAGATAATCGGGTAAACAAAGGAAGTGCTGCAAACCTATTTATGCAGAGTAAGCAATATGACTTTATTCTTGGTGCCGGTGACGATGTAACAGACGAAGATTTGTTCTCCGCTTTACCGGAAAATTCCTATACCATTAAAGTAGGTCTGGGAAATACCAACGCAGACTATCGTACAAAATCCTGGAAATCCATGCGAACTTTATTAGAAAAGCTGTTGGAATATGATAATTCATAAACTTAAGTTTCATAATTTTTACTTTTCTATTGTCATCTTATCCTAAACTATCCTGCGTAATAATAAGAATAACAGATACGGAAACAGTAAAAATTATGAACCAATAACATCACTTATCTTTTACGTGAATGCTTATATTCTTTTATATTTAACTTCTAAGATCCTCCTTACGGATTCCTCTATTCTGTCTTCACTGATATCTCCGTTCTGAACCGCGGATAATACCGCCTGGTAAGCACTTTTTAAGCTGGCGGGCATCAATAAAACATCAGCTCCCGCATTAACGGCTTTTATAGCCGCATCAGCCGCATTATAGCGGTCGGAAATTGCTTTTTTGGTTAATTCATCGGTAATAATGATACCTGTAAAGCTAAGATCATTCCTCAGCAGTTCCGTAACAATTTCTGAGGATAAAGAAGCCGGTTCGGAATTATTGGTTATTTTAGGAAGAGCCATATGCCCTACCATTATAAAATCTGCACCTGCCTCTATTCCTGCCTTATATGGTAAAAGCTCCGTCTCCTCAAGCTGTGTAAGAGTACGTTTCACGGTAGATGCCCCTTGTGACGGATCTCCCGTAGCGGAGCCCAGACCGGGAAAATATTTCAGGACGGAGCTAATGTTCTTTTCTTGTAACGCCATCACCGTTTCTCTCACCATATCACTTACAACGGCAGCATCCTCTCCAAAAGAACGTTCACCAACAACGGAATTACTCACTAAATTAACATCGGTAACAGGGGCAAAATTAAGATTAAAACCAATATTTTTTAATTCCTGACCGATTGTAGCACCATATTCATACGCCTGGTTATAATCACCGCTCTCGCCCATTTCCTTTTGATTGGGAAAAGAAGTAAGTCCCACACTTTCTTCTCCCGCTAACAGGGAAGCATCTCCGCTTTCTTCGTTAACGGCAATAAAAAGGGGTACCGTCCTTTCCTCCTGTAATTGCCCTATGGCAGCCTGCAGCTGTTCTTCATCATGGATATTTTCCTCCGTAAAAACCACTCCTCCGACATGATAGGTAAGAAGGCTCGTCAATACGGTCTCCGTTACAGATTGTGTTTCCTCATCATTATTTAATTTATTCAGGGGTACCATGAACATTTGGCCTATTTTCTCCTCTAAGGTCATAGCCGCTATTGCCGTTTCAATTTTTTCGCTTATTTCGGTATCCGATAAGCCGGATGCGGCATCCTCCTGCGGAACTGCTTCCGACGCTGTCCCTTCGTTATCTGCATTTCCCTCATTTCCACTATCTGTATCCGGTCCATTGTCTGCTTCTCCTGTCTGCATCATACCGGCCTCCTTCTGGCCACTTCTTATCAAATAGGTATTAAGAAAATAAAATCCTCCGGATATTAAGCCAATAATAAAAAACAGGCAAATAAAAAAAACCGTAAATGCCCAAATTTTCTCTTTCCTTTTCCGTTCCTTTCTAAGCAGCTGTCTTTCGTCCATATTCTCACTCCTTACAGTGTTGCTTACCTTTTAAAACTTTAGGATGTCCTCCTTACATAGTATCCTTTTTTCCATTCTATTTCATACATGTTGTCCTTCATTTCTATTATGCTGTCGCAACCTCGTACCCGCTCCGCTCGTGCTTGTTTTTCTTCCTGTAAGTTCCTATCAGAAGTAAAATGCACTTCTGATAAACTCGAAAGCGCAGCTTTCTCGTTAACTTACAGGGTAAAAACAAATACCCGCTCCGCTCGTGCTTGTTTTTCTTCCTGTAAGTTCCTATCAGAAGTAAAA
>CAMJWQ010000292.1 GCA_946409475.1 uncultured Lachnospiraceae bacterium | reverse complement strand
TTAATAACTTCCTGACCGTTTTCCACCACATCGGTCACTGTTATATTCTCTCTGTTTTCCAACACAATTTTTAAGCTTTGTCTGATTAATTCCTGATCATCAGCTATCAAAACCTTAATCATATTCTTCCCCCCATCTAATCGGTATCTGTGCAAAGACGGTAAATCCATTGCTGCCGTCAAATGTAACGGTACCATTCAGCATTTCGATCCGTTCCGTTATATGTCTGGTTCCAAAGCCCTTTTTCATTTCTTTGCATCCGACTCCGTTATCCTTAATGGTCAGCAGGATTTTAGCCTCTTCCCTGTCTATTGTTACCATAACTTCAGATGCCTTGCCATGCCGTATGGCATTGGTAATACTCTCCTGTATCACACGATAAATGGCATTCTCCTCATCTTCGTCGAATTTTAGATGAGTGACTTTATTTTCAAAAATGACCTTGGTATTGGATACCTCATTCATATCCGTAATCAGTTTCGTTATGGCATACTCCAAACTTAATCTTTCCAGCGCATCCGGCCGTAATTCAGTTACCGATCTCCGTATATCCAGTATTCCCTGTCTGGTGACCTTTGCAATTACCTCAAGCTGCTCTTTGGTTTTTCCGGGAGTTTTTTCCACCATGGCTATACAGGCATCTACGCCCGCTGATATTCCGGTGAGTGTATGTCCCAAGGTATCGTGGATTTCCCTTGCCAAACGGTTTCTTTCCCTTGTCTCGCCTATTTTTTCGGTTATAACGGCATATTCCTTTAACTGCTCATTCGCTTTCTGAAGATCTTCATTAGCCTGACTGAGTTTGCTGTACAGCATGTTCACCTCATTAATAGTCCCTCTCTGCTCCTGAATCACATAAACGCAATAGATAATAAAGTTAATAATGTTTAAAGACATTAATATATTATAAAAGCTTATGACATACTGCTGGGTCTGGGCATCGTAATACCTAATATAGTCCTGAATGGAAAATAAATTATAATTAATCCCGATAAGCTCATAATCCGCTACCAAATAACTGACAATTGCTAAAAACATTAACAGGTATTTTCCCTTATTACCTTTTGCATAGGCGACCACATTGGCAAATACATAAAATAAAATTCCGTTATAATTAAAATTCAACAGCAAAATAATGGCAATACTGACTACAAAATCCGCCACCAGTGTAAGAAAGATTACTTTGATGTTAGAAGCGTAATAGACCTCTCTTAAGAGAAAGGATACGATCAATAATAAAAACAATCCTCCGGTGACTACCATTAAATAAAACGGGTGGAAAGGTATGGCCTTCACTTCCGAAATAAAATCTCTGGCAATAAAATGATCACAGATTTTTTTCGTCGTACTGTAAATAAAAACCGTAACAAATAAAACAGCAACTAAGTTTATTAAAATCATTATGATTTTTATTGATTCTAACCGTTTACTTTCCTTTGTCTGCATAAACACATTCCTCTATATAAAAACTATTCCCATCCGTCAATATTAAAAGCATCCAAATTGTCTCTTGTTATCAGAGTAACGGGAACAATGATACGTTCATCCACTTCTTTTCCCTCTAAATAATCGTAAGCCGTCTCCGCCGAAATCTTGCCGATCACGCTGGGTCTTTGGGCACTGGTTCCTTCCAGGAGTCCTTCTTTTATCATGCTTTTGCCGTCCGGTGAGCCATCCACACCGTATATTAAGATATCCCTGTCCAAATGATTGGCCTGAATAGCTGCCAAGGCACCTAAGGCAGTGGGATCATTTCCTCCCATTACCACATCAAAATAAGTATTCTGTTTTATGATATTATCCATAACGTCCATAGCAATTTCCAGTTCTCCTCCGGCCGCCTCTTTAAGTACAACGCGATAGGCATCATGTCCTTCAATGGTATCCAAAAATCCCTGAATCCGTTCATAAATGGAATTTATCGGCGGCTGATCCAATATGACAATATCGGCGGAATCTAATTTATTCATAACATCATTTGCGCATTGTACTCCCGCATTATAATTATTGGATGCAATTACCGATTCCACATATTCCGTATTATATACATAGGTATCTATATTAAACACCGGAATTCCCGCTTCCTGACAGGCTACAAGAGCAGGCTTAACGCCCTTCCAGTCAACAGGATTTAAGAAAATGGCGACAACTCCCTCTTCTATCATCTCCATAATCTGACTGTTTTGCTTTTCCTGATCCTGGGAAGGATCTCTGGTTATCAAATAATCTCCGTTGGCCTCTACCACATCCTTAATGCTGTCATTTAGGACTTCAAAATACATATTATTCATTGTCATGTAAGTAGCACCGAATTTTTTAGATTCTGACTTTGTATTTTCCGCCAGGCCCCTGTCCTTATGATAATCCTCTATACAACCGGTTAAAGCCAGGCAAATAAGAAGACAAATGCTTATGATTTTTATATATAATTTTATAAACACTTTTTGACCTTTCATTACATCCTATCCTTTAAGCAAGCATTTATACTGCCTTATGGCACTAATTGATCATGAGTTTTTACTGCCTCAAATCACAACTCCCCTAATATTCATTAGGGGAGCTCCTTGATAAGTATAACATATATACCGTTAACTGTCTATTTAATTTCCTTTTTTATTCTTTATGTAATCAATAAATACGGCTAATAAGATAACGGCCCCCTTAACAACATATTGCCAAAAGGAATTTACGTTTAATAAATTCAAGCCGTTATTCAGTACCCCGATTATCAAGCCACCAATAATGGTTCCTCCAATTTTACCGGAACCGCCTGCCATGGAGGTACCGCCTACAACAACAGCAGCGATGGCATCCATTTCCGCCCCGTCACCTGCCGTAGGCTGGCCGGAATACATACGGGATGCTAAAACCACACCGGCCAAACCGGCCATTACACCTGTAAATGCATGAACGAAAAATTTGACCTTAGCTACCTTGATTCCGGAGAATTCGGCTGCCTGGGCATTACCACCCACCGCATAAATATGTCTGCCCATTTTTGTTTTATTCATAATAAGGCCCGTAATCAATAATACTAAAACAAGTATAATAACAGGTGTGGGTACGGGACCTATATAACCGGCACCTAAAAACTGCCATTCCTTCGTAACGACTCTTACGGGTGAACCTCCTGTATAAACATAAGCCAGACCCTTTGCGATATTCATGGTTGCCAGGGTTACGATAAAGGGGGGAATTGTGGTCTTCGCAATAACAAAGGCATTGAACATACCGACAATAAGCCCTACTATAATACCTAATAAAATAGCTGCCAGGATTGGCAGATTATATCTGGCGACTCCGCCGGCAGCAACACATCCTGCCAAGGCTATAATGGAACCAACGGACAAATCGATACCGCCTAAAATAATAACCATAGTCATACCGCATGCCAGATATAAGTTAGAAGATATCTGCCTTAATACGTTAAATACGTTTTTCTGTGTTAAGAAGGAGCCTCTGGTAATGGGGTTAATTGCTAAAAACACGCATAACACAAATAATGCTATTATAATTCCTAAATTTTCTTTTCCATACTGTAATAAAGTCTTTTTGAATCGATTCATGGGACTCTCTTTTTTTACTGTCAAATGAGCCATTTTAAATTCCTCCTCATAATCTTTTGCTTATTTAGCAGCTAACTTCATAATACCTTCCTGTGTCACCTCGGTATGATCCATACATCCGGTTACTCTACCGCCGCACATAACATATACTCTGTCGCTCATATTAATAATTTCAGGCAATTCAGAAGATATCATGATAATTGACATCCCTTCTTTCACCAATTGATTCATAATAGCATAGATTTCCGATTTCGCACCAACATCAACACCTCTGGTCGGTTCATCCAAAATCAAAACCTTTGGTTTCGTGGCAAGCCATCTTCCAATCATCACCTTTTGCTGGTTACCTCCGGATAATTTTCCAATCAGCTGATCCTGTGAAGGTGTTTTCGTTGCCATCATATCTATGTAATCCTGGGTAATTTTTTCTTCTTTCGTTTTATCCACAAAAATTCCCTTAATAAAATCCTGCAATACTTCAATTGTAGAGTTGAACCTTACGCTTTGTACTTTATATAAACCTTCTAATTTTCTATCTTCAGGAACTAATGCTATTCCATGCTTAACGGCATCTGCGGGACTTTTAATGGACAGTTCCTTACCTTCCATAAAAATCTTTCCCTTATAATTTTTCGTGAGGCCGAAAATACATTTCATTACCTCGCTTCTGCCGGCTCCGACCAGTCCCGCAAAACCGACAATCTCTCCCTGCCTGATCGTAAAGCTGGAATCTTCCACCATATTACCGTCAGAAATATTTTGACATTCCAGTACTACCTGACCGGGCGTCAAATAATCTCTGGTATAGTAATTGGTAAGTTCCCTGCCTACCATCATGGCAATCAAATTATCCTTTGTTGTATTTTTAACCACTTCCGTTCCAATATAGGTACCGTCCCTCATAACGGTAACCCTATCACAAATTTCTTCCAGCTCACTCATTTTATGAGATATATAAA
>CAMJWQ010000291.1 GCA_946409475.1 uncultured Lachnospiraceae bacterium | reverse complement strand
CCAAAAGGCTGATTTCACAGCCTTCATTTAAAAAATCCTGAATCTTGAACGGATAGGTTGCTGCGCTAATCCCGCATTTATCTGGTACTGCGTTGCGTAAGCCTTGGTAAATAATAGTGCCTGCTATTTCCATCGAGGCAAGCGGAGGACGGAGGCGTAGCGGAAAGAAAAATTTGGTGAGCTTTACTAAAAATTATATTTTTTAATAAGTTCTATTGACAAAGTTTCATAAAAGCCTTACCATATAAGTATGCAAACGTTTGCATTAATTGCATTCATATTATTTTATAGAATAAGCATATTTTTTTTAGTATTTTATGCAAACGGTTGCATTAGAAAGGGCGGAAGATAATATGTCGGTAACAATTAAAGATATTGCGAAGAAAGTAGGAGTGGCACCCTCTACGGTATCAAGGGTAATAAATGGAAATACGGTGATATCCAGGAAAACGAAGGATAGGATTTTGGCAGTCATGGAGGAGATGGATTATCATCCGAATAGTCTGGCAAGAAATTTCGCCAGTGGGAATACTTATGCAATCGGATTGGTAATTGATGCCAGAGATGAGCAAACATTTTCCAACACCTTTTTTAACAGAAGTGTGTATGCCATAGAAACGGTTTCTCAGAATTTCGGGTACAGTCTGCTTATTACCAATGACAGGGAAGAGGAGAAACAGTCTGCCGTAGAAAAGATGGTTTTTGAAAAAAAGGTGGACGGTATTATTTTACCAAGTACCAGTGCAGCACCTAAGCTGATCCGTCTGTTAAAGAAGCAGAAATTCCCTTTTATTATTTTAGGAGAGCCCGGAATAGAAAAGGCAGAAACCAGCTGGGTGGATATCAATAATGCGGCGGGAAGTGAAATGGCAGTCAAAAGCTTAGCGAAAACAGGGTACAAAAAAATCGCTTTTATCGTAGAGAACCGGACAACTGTTTTTTCCGTAAAAAGAATGGAAGGATATCAAAAAGGCCTGTCTGAAGTGGGGTATCCATTCAAAGAGCAGTATATACAGGATTGTATGGAGAATACGGATAATGCCTTTTTGATAACCAAATCATTAATGGATTATCTGGATGCACCGGATGCCATACTTTGTGGTAACAACGTAATAGCCTATCAGGTTTTGAGAGCATTAAAGGAACTGGGGCTTAGTGTGCCGGGGCAGATTGGGGTCATGACCTTTGATAATTATCCCTTTGCAGAATATATGGATCCGCCTTTGTCGGCTGTGGATGTGGATACCTTCAGCTTAGGAGAGCAGGCGGCGACAAATTTGATTCGTAAGATACAAAATGCGGATTATGAAAATCAGCAGACGCTGATATCTACTAAATTGCTATTACGGGAATCTACCAATAAATAAGCCTGCTATCACAGGCAGAGAGGAGACAGCATGAACAAAGAAGCTATTTTTCATGAAAACACGAACCGGTATGTTTATGCCAAATCCAGAGAATGCTTAGCCTTTAAAATCAGAGTTGGGAAAAAAGACATCAAAAGATGCCGGCTTTGTTATTGGGCCAGAACCAGTCCGGAAGAGAAAAAGCATGTGGATTTGCACTGGTTGTACAGAGATGAACTTTTTGATTATTATGGGGTGGATGTTAATTATTCAAAGATAGCCCGTTATCAAAAGTATTACTTTTTACTGGAGGACCGGAAAGGTCTTATAAAATATTTGACTGTTTATGGCCTGCAGGAGAAGGAGCCGGAGGATGGATTTTTTGAGTACCTTTATGCCAACCAGGGTGATTGTGTTCAAATTCCCGCATGGGCAAAAGGACAGATCTTTTATCAGATTTTTCCGGAACGGTTTTGCAACGGAAGCCATAAGAATGACCCTGTAAACTGCGAGCCATGGGGAAGCCCCCCTACCAGAGAAAATTATATGGGGGGCGATATCAGGGGGATCATTTTAAAGCTGGATTATATAAAGGAATTAGGAGCGCAGTGTCTTTATTTAAATCCTATTTTTAAAGGAGATTTTAATCACAAGTATGCGACAACAGACTATTTTGAGATTGATGATTCCTTTGGGACGAAAGAAGAGTTTCGGGAGCTGGTAGGGGAGTGTCATAAAAGAGGGATAAAAATACTGCTGGATGGTGTATTCAATCATACGGGCATTCATTTCGAGCCCTTTGAGGATATACTGAAAAATCAGGAAAAGTCCTGTTATAAGGATTGGTTCTACATAACGGAATTTCCGGTTACGGTATCTCATCATAATTATGAATGTGTGGGTGCATACAAATGGATGCCGAAACTGAATACGTCCAACCCCGAGGTCAGGGAATACATACTTACTGTCATGAACTATTGGATAGAAGAATTTCACATAGACGGGTGGCGGCTGGATGTTGCCGATGAGGTTGACGGCAGTGTGTGGCAGGAAGCGAGAATACACCTGAAAGCGAAGTACCCTCATATTCTTTTGCTGGGAGAGACCTGGGGCTACGGTTTGCGTTTAATGACGGGAAATCAGATGGACATAGTCATGAATTATATTTTCCGGGATGCGGCCAGAGATTTTTTTGCATTGGAAAGTATAAATCCTTTGGAGCTTGACCATAGGCTGAATCATATGTTAGCCACGTATTTGCCGGAGGCGAACGACGGACTATTTAACCTGTTGGACAGTCATGACACAGAGAGATTTTTATTCTTAAGCGGAGGGGATATAGCGAAGCTGAAAATGGCTGCGGGCTTTCAATTTTTATTTCCCGGTGCTCCCTCCATATATTATGGCGATGAGATTGGTATGACCGGGGGTAATGATCCGGATTGCAGACGGGCCATGGAATGGGAGGAAGGGAAACAGAATAAGGAACTGTTAAAATGGTATCGGACCATGGCTAAGATAAGGAGAGAGGAAGAATGTATTCAAGGAGGAGTATATACTACCAATATCTGTGATAAGGTGAAAGGTATTTTCGGATTTGTAAGATATAAGGAGGATGCATCGGTTTATGCTGTCTTTAACCGGAGCAGCACAAGGGAAGAGCTTTCTGTACCCGTATTGCAGGAAGGAAGTTACCGGGATGTCTTGACAGGGGAGAAGCTGGAGACGGAAGCAGTCATAATGGGCGAACACTATTATAATGAGGACGTATTGGCATATGGAGGGAAAATTACAGTTTCCATGAATCCGTATTCCATGAAAGTCATAAAAAAATGTATGGGAGGTAAGGAACATGAAAAGAACAAAAAAAATACTGGCAATTATCACAACGATAACATGCTTGGCGGCGTTAACAGGTTGCGGTAAATCACCAGTAGTATCGGAAACCGGCCAGGAAGGCGGTGATCCGGCAAATGAAACGGCAACAGCTGAAGAGGCTGCACCGGCGGAAGAAATCAGTGAGGAAGTAACCATTAATTTTTGGCATCATTACAGTGCGCAGTCGGCAGAGAATGAAACGCTGGAAAATGTTTTAATTCCTGCATTCGAAGCAGAAAATCCGGGAATCAAGGTAAATGCGGTGTCCCATGAATGGGCGGATCTCCATGAGAAGATTTTAATCAGTGCCAAATCCGATACACTGCCTGATGTGGCACGCCTTGACAGCGCATGGGTCCCGGAATTCAAGGAGGCAGGGATATTGGTGCCTCTGGATGAAGAAATGGATGACTATCAGTCCGTAGCCGACGGGCTGCTGGAGAGTGCCATGAGTACGGCAATCATTGACGGTCATGCCTATGGGTTAGCCCTGAATACCAATACTAAAATTCTTTTCTATAACGTAGAAGCATTTAAGGAAGCCGGTCTGGAAGCACCAAAAACGATGGAAGACTTCATAAATGCAATTAAAGCTCTTTCAGGTAACAATGAAAACGGACAGCAGGTATGGGGCTATGATGAACCGGCATTGGCGGGCTGGAATCTTTGTCCCTTTATCTGGAGCTATGGGGGAGAAATTACCAATGAGGAACAGACGCAGGCGAGTGGCTATCTTAACAGTCCTGAAACCGTAGCAGCCATACAGATGCTTGCCGATCTCTACAAGGAGGGAAGTATTACCGGATGGAACAGCGGTGATATACCCATGACGGACGGCTTCGGAACGGGCAGATATATGATGCTCCTGGAAGGTCCCTGGAAAGTAGAGGAATTGGCAGGGGCATATCCTGATCTGCAATATGCGACCGTGGAAATGCCGGCAGGTGAAGGCGGCTCTCATTCCGTTCTCGGTGGTGAGGATATCTCTATGTTTAATTCGGCAAATAAAGAGGCGGCCTGGAAATTTATGCAGTTTATGACAGGCACATACGCACAGGAGGAAATGGCAAAATGCGCTCAAATTCCGGTTAATAAAGAAGCCCTGGAAAGCGATACCGTTAAAAATGCGGATTTCGCTCCCTTTTTGGAAGCGATTAAAAATGCTAAATCCCGTCCTACGGTTGCCTGCTGGTCGGAAATTGACAATGAACTTTCCGTAGCCGTAACCGGTGTCATGAACGGTGAAAAAACCGCTCAGGAAGCAATGGACGAATTGGCCGTGAAAGTGGATGCCTTATTGGCCGAATAAATATTAATTTTAGTAT
>CAMJWQ010000290.1 GCA_946409475.1 uncultured Lachnospiraceae bacterium | reverse complement strand
TCGGGGGTTCAACATCAAAAACGTCTAATGCGGCACCTGCTATTTTTTTCTCAGATAACACCTCATATAATGCATTTTCATCTACAAGCCCGGAACGTGCCGTGTTAATCAAATACGCATCCTTTCTCATCATGGACAGCAGTTCCCTATTGATCAAATGTTCGGTCTCCTGACTAAGCCTGCTATGTAAAGTAACGAACACGGACGCTTTCATCAATTCCTGCAGCGTGGTTCTTTTTGCATATTCCGGGACTTCTTTCGCGTACGGATCATAAATCATAATCTCCATATCAAACCCATGCAGCCTTTTTGCCACTTTTCGGCCAATTTCGCCAAATCCAATAATTCCTGCTGTTTTACCGCTTAAATCCGGAACTGTTGCTGCATTATCGTAATCGCGAATCCATTTCCCGGCCTTCAGATTTCTATGGCTTTTTGCAATATTTCTGCATTCACTTATCATGATTCCAACTGTGTAATCAGCAACCGCGTTCGCATTCCTTCCGGGTGTATTACAGATAAGAATTCCTTTCCTGGTGGCATACTCAACATTGACATTTTCATATCCACCACGTAATACACCAATAATTTTTAAATTAGGACATGCATCAATTACTTTTTGAGAAACAGGAAAAAACTGTGTAATTAATACTTCTGCCTCCCGAATACGTTCCAGCATCCCGGAAGTTACCTCATAAGCTTCACTGCCGCCAAGCTCCACTTTTAAATTAATATTCTGAAGTTCTTCATAACTGTCTAAATTCCACCGTACCGCTTCCACCTGGTGCCCTTCCTCTTTAAATTTCCGAAAGCCGGTTTCTATGCACCGCGGTGGAATCAGTAAATCTCCCACTCCAATTATTTTCACATTGTCGCCCCCTTACCTTCCCATCATTTCTCCTATTTTTATAATTGCCCAGCCAACCGGTGTATTGTATGGCGATACCAGATTTCCAAGCTCCTGCTCCTCTACGCTCACAGATACATTTGCTTCTTTTGCAGCAAGCGTATAATTGGGAGCCAGATCCGTTCCTGCATACAGCGCAATTGTAATAATTGCAATTCCCGTAATATAAATCCGGAACATATTTCGCTTACAGAAGGGCGCTACCATCGATATAATAAACACAATAGATGCCAGATCCGTAAACGGAAGCATCCTGTTGCCCGGTAAGACCATTGCCAGAATAAGCGCGGTTGGTATGAGCAGTAAGGAAGTTGCAATGATGCAGGGCTCTCCTATTAATAGCGCAGTATCCATTCCAAAATAAAACTCTCTGCCCGGAAAAAGCTTTTTCATAAATTCTTCCGCCGCATCACGAATTACCATAACTCCATCCACAGTAACCTCTACCATTTTGGGCAGCAGAATCATAACGGCAGCCACTTTGACAGCCAATGGTAAAACTTCCACCAACGGCCATCCTGCCAAAAATCCAAGCCCTGCCCCCAATACTGTTGCCAATGTGACAGGTTCTCCGATTACACCTAATGCCTTTGTTATTTTTTCCGGATTCAAATCAATCTTTTTCACTCCCGGAATTCTTTCCATCAGCCAATTTACCGCAATTCCAAGGGGTACGTAAATTCCGCAGGTTGCATGCACAAATGCCACTCCCTTAATGTTGTACATATTCTGAATCGGCTTTGCACTTAGATCCCCAATTATAAATGCAATTAAGTACAAAAGAAGTGCTGCCGAAACCCCAAGAGCCATGCTGTCTGTTTTTTCATAAACCAGTGTTCCAACTAAAGAAATCAGCCAGTAATTAAAGATATCGATATTAATAATCTTTGTTTTATTTATTACAAGTAGTAAAACATTCAATAAGATTGCTCCTATTACAATAAACGGAACTAATGGTGATGCCCATCCAATGGCGGCTCCTGTTGCCCATCCCGCATCCACAACGGTAAGCTGCAGTCCAAATCTTGTTGCCATATCCTGTGCTGCCGGTCCTAAGCTTTCCAAGAGCAGGGTGACTACCATATTAATACCTGTAAATCCGATTCCTACAGTCATTCCTGCCTTAAATGCCTTTCCCGGCCTCACCCGGAACACCAAGCCCAACAGAAAAAAAATAATTGGCATCATAACTATTGCACCCATCCCAATAATTGCATTAAAGATCCCCATAAAATCCTCCTTTTTTTCTTCTACCTGCGTCACACTTACGATCTGCTCTTTACCATAATAAATTTTCCCGTTCCTGCCGCATTCGGGAATATGCGGCAGGGCATGGAAAACGATGCAACAATATCCGGATTTTTGTCACAAAAAAAAATGCGATTAAAACCTGTAAATAATTCTACAAGTAATAATCGCATTCCATTCACCATGCAATTTATTATTTTGTTTACTATAATATCTGCAATAGATATTATAATTTAAGTCTACTCTTAATGTATAATTATGTCAATATTTTTTTTGTATTATAACTTTCTTTGTAAATATTGCTGAAAAGTGCGTTACTTTTTTTCCAGTGCCTCCTTAAGTGTATGCCAGGAAAGTACGGCACACTTCACTCTTGCGGGCATATTGGAGATATTCTGAAATACTCTGGCTTCCTCCAATGTTTCCAGTTTCTCTTCCTCCGACACGGTCTTTTGTATCATACCAATAAAAGTATCTGCTAACCTCCCGGCCTCCTCTGTTGTTTTTCCCTCGATAAGCTCCGCCATCATGGATGCAGAAGCCTGGGATATGGCACAGCCGGTGCCCAGAAGTCCTATTTCCTTTATGATTCCGTCCTCAATCTTTAATTCCAGCTCTATATCATCGCCGCAGCTGGGATTGACCCCTCTTTCTTTTCGGTTCGGCTCCTTAAGGGGCTTCCGGTAAGCCTCTGAACGGCTGTATTCCAATATGATATCCGAATATAATTCATTAAGCTCCATAACCAAGCCACCTCCTTACTCCCTTCAGGCTGTCTGCCAGCCTGTCAATATCATCCCTGGTATTATACAGGTAAACACTGGCACGGCAGGTGGCAGGTACCTTTAAATAGGCATGCAGAGGCTGGGCACAATGATTTCCTGCCCGGATTGCCACGGAATCCTTGTTTAAAATAGTCACCACATCATGGGGATGTACACCTTCTATGACAAAGGGTACGACACCGATACGGTTTTCAGGCCCGGAAGAACCAACAATACTTACATAGGGAATATTTCCCAATTTTTCCAACAAGTATCCCGTCAGCTCCTTTTCCAAAGCTTGCAGCTTTTTCATTCCTACCCCCTCCAAATAAGCAATGGCAGCCCCGAATCCGGCTATGCTTCCCATATTTTGCGTTCCAGCCTCAAATTTCTGCGGTAACGGTGCAAAGGTGGCTGACTGCTCTTTTACATATTCTATCATATCTCCTCCGTAAAGGAAGGGAGGCATTGACTCCAGATGCTGTTTTTTCCCGTACAATATGCCGATTCCCATGGGGCCCAGCATCTTATGCCCGGAAAAGGCATAAAAGTCCGCATCCATTTTTTCAAGATCCACAGTCAGGTGAGGAGCCCCCTGGGTTCCATCCACAACAACTACCGCGTCCCTTTTATGGGCCAGACCGATAATGTCCTCCAAAGGACTGATACAGCCGGTTACGTTAGATACCTGTGCGATGGCTACCAGCTTTGTCTTGTCCGTTATTTTCTTCTTTACTTCCTCTGCCGTAATCCTTCCCTCTTCATCCAGATACAGATAAGAAAGTACCGCTCCCTTTGCCTTAGCAACCATCTGCCAGGGAACAAGATTGCTGTGGTGTTCGGAAACAGCCAGCAGGATTTCATCCCCTGCCGATATAGCATGCATTCCATAGCTGTATGCCACAAGGTTCAGGCTTTCCGACGCATTCTTAGTAAAGATAATTTCCCCGTCCTTCGGCACATTCAGCCATCTTTTTGTCTTTTCCCGCACATCCTCAAGAACCTTCGTTGCCGCCATGCTTAAATCATAGGCACCCCGGTGAGGATTGGCATTTTTATGTGTATAAAACTCTTCTTCCGCCCTCAGCACAGAAAAAGGCTTTTGGGTGGTTGCCGCATTGTCCAGATAGGCAATACCTCTTCCTTTCTCATGATAATAGGAAAGAAGGGGAAAGTCCTTTCTATAATCCTTCATTCTCACGTCCTCCTTCTTCTATGGATGTTCTTAAAAAAGCCAGTATCTCTTCCTTTAGCGCCTCATCCTCAAGTCCGTCAAGAACAGCGGCAAACTTTGATTCTGCCAAAAGCTTCTTTGCATCCTCTTCCTTCAGCCCCCGGCTCATGAGATAAAACAGCGTGCTTTCCTTCGGCCGCCCGGAGGAGGCGGCATGCTCTCCCTGTATGTCGTCTTCCCCGCAAAACAAAAGGGGGACAGAAATATTTCTTACATCCTTGCCAAGCATCAGGACTTCCTCCTCCTCCCGTCCCTTTGCTCCCCTGGAACCGCTGATAAAATCAAGGGTATCCCGGAATATTTTTTTACTTTTTCCCAGTAAAACGCCTCTTGCACGGACCTGGCTCCCGGTCCTTGGTGCCCGAAGCTCCACACGGCTTGTAAAATCCAGCTTCTTTTCC
>CAMJWQ010000289.1 GCA_946409475.1 uncultured Lachnospiraceae bacterium | reverse complement strand
CTTTTCGAGTATGATTTCCCTGGCGGGATAAATTACCACCTTTTCTAAGTTTTCTATCGCTCTTTGGTTCTCCGCATCAAAGCTCCTTATGGAGTCGATTTCTTCATCCCATAATTCAATCCGCACAGGATTTTCTTCGGTCAGCGGAAATATATCAATAATTCCTCCCCGGACGGAAAACTGTCCTGCCGTTTCTACCTGATAGTTTTTCTCATATCCCATAAGCTGTAATGTCTTACTTATTTCTTCTATTTTTATCAAGCTTTCGGCAGTAATCGTAAAACTGTATTTTCGATACATGGGAATAGGCACAACAAGATCCATAAGCCCGTCAATGGTGGTAATAATGGTTACCGGCTTGTGTTCTGCAATTTCCCTTATGCATTCCATTCTTTGTTTTGTTATTAAATTACCGTGTATATCCGCATTATAAAAAATAAGGTCTTTTGCCGGATAATAATAGCAGTGGGAATTAAAAAAACCGTATTCCTCATATAGCTCCTTTGCCTTAGCATCACTAAAAGTAACGATGATTTTATAAAAAAAACCATCGCTCAAACAATAGCTTATATGGGCTTTTTGCGAGTCTATACAGCCCGTCAGCTGTATCACTCCTTTATTTTTTTCAGCCTGCTTTTTTATTTCAAGAAATTCATTTAGTTGATTAAGCGGCTCAACAAATGCCTTCACATACTTCACACCCTATTTAACGTTCTACTTTTTTGTTAAATGCATTCATGGCCCGACTGCATTCATGATTAATGATAAGTTCAACAGCATTTACGGCTTGTTCCACACCTTCATCAGCAAGAACTCTTTCGGCTTTTGTAAAATAAGAAAGAACATATTGGGCCAAATCCATATGGGAAGACTTTTCTCCTACACCAATTTTAATTCTGTTAAACTCCTGGGATTGTAAATGAGCAATGATATTTCTAATCCCGTTATGTCCGCCTGCGCTGCCCTTGGTTCGAATTCTGATTTGTCCCAGGTCTAAGCTCACATCATCATAAATAATCACCAGCTCTTCCTTACTGTTTACTTTGTAAAAATCCACTGCCGCTCTGACACTCTCACCGCTGAGATTCATAAAGGTCTGCGGTTTTACCAGTAATACGGGAATTCCTTTCACATTTCCTTTTCCGATTAGGGCTTTATGCTTTTTTTGCGTCACACTAATATTATATTGCTCTGCCAGCTTATCTATTACGTCAAATCCGATATTATGCCTGGTGTTTTGGTAATTTGCTGTCGGATTACCAAGTCCCACTATGATATACATTCATTATCACCATTCTTCTTACTTTCATTACTTATTTCGTTAAAATCATTTACATTCTACCATTGTCATATGCAAAAGTCACTACAATTTTATAGGCATTCATAACTCATCCTATGATAAAGTACTCATTAATGTCTCCCACAGGAATTTTATGAATGCCTATATTATGTACCATAATAAGTTGATACGGTGATTTTTCTTAAGAAAAATCTAAACAATTTCTTCTTGGCTTTCCAGCATGGATTTCTCATAACTATCCAAAATAATACTTTGTATGCCTTGTCTTGTTTCGGAATTAATAGGGTGTGCAATATCCCTATATTCTCCGTCTGCAGCTTTACGGCTTGGCATAGCTATGAACAAACCTTTTTCACCTTCAATTACTTTTATATCATGAACCACAAATTCATCATCAATTGTAATTGAAACTACTGCCTTCATTTTCCCTTCTTTTGCAACCTTGCGCACTCGTACGTCTGTGATTTTCATTACAGAACCCCTTTCTTGTGTCATATATTTTGTACTAATCACATTAATACCATATTCATTCGCCTTATCTAAAGTACCCTTCCCTAATCGCAATGGCGAGTAATTTATTTTATTGTAACTTGACAGCCAAAATATGTAAATACCATTTTGACTAATTCATTAATTTTTATAGGACAAAACGCTCATTTTGTTCTATTACAATACCAATGTCCTCCTGACTTACATGCCTGGAATTTGCTTTTATCGTATCTCTGCTTTCCACAATACAATTTTCAATGTGGCAATTATCACCAATATATACATCATTTAGTATTATGGAATTTTTAATATAACAATTATTGCCTACAAATACCTTTTTGAATAAAATGGAGTTTTCCACTGTCCCGTTAATGATACAGCCGCTTGCGATAAGACTGTTTCTTACATTGGCTCCCACATTATACTTGGCCGGGCATAAATCATCTACTTTAGAATAAATATCGGGGTATTCATTAAAAAAATAATTCCTGATATCCAAATTTAAAAAATCCATATTGGTCCTGTAATAAGATTCGACTGTTGCAATATTTCTCCAATAATCATGTATTTTATAACCGAATATTCTTTTCACGTTTTTGTATCGGATCAGGATGTCCTTCACGAAATCGTGCCTGTCTTCCTTTGCGCTTTTTTCAATCAATTCAATTAATTGTCTTCTGCGAATGACATAAATCCCACAGGAAATCGTATTTGCCTTCGCAATTATGGGTTTTTCATCAAAATCTTCTATTTGGTATTCCTCGTTCATTTTTATCATACCAAATCTTTGATGATCCTCTCCTTCAGGCATTTCCCTGCAGACGACGGTAATATCTGCCTTACGTTCAATATGAAATTCCAGTAATTTGTTATAATCCATTTTATAAATACAGTCTCCGGAAGTAATAACTACATACGGCTCATGACTGTTTTTAAGAAAGGACAGATTCTGATAAATGGCGTCTGCCGTTCCCCGGTACCAAAAACTGTTTTCCCTGGTCACTGCCGGAGTGAATACAAATAATCCTCCCTGCTTTCTTCCGAAATCCCACCATTTTGATGAACTTAAATGCTCATTTATGGATCTTGCATTGTATTGTGTAAAAACCCCTACTTTTTGTATATGGGAATTCGACATATTACTCAAGGCAAAATCAATGGCCCGATAACTTCCCGCTACGGGCATAGCCGCAATAGCCCTTTTCCCGGATAATTCCCTCATTCTATGACTGTTTCCGCCTGCTAATATGATACCGATTGCTCTCATATGGCATCACCTGCCTTTATCAGCGTTTCGCCGCTTTCCAGATTTCCGTCCGGATAATCCGAGGCCTCTGTGAATCCTGATATGGCCGTATTTTTACCTATACTGACATTTAGAGGTATTACCGTGTTTTCTCCTATTGTCACAAGCCCAAAATCATATATATGAGGATCTGTCTTATTGGGAATTTCTTGTCCGACACCCGTTCTTACATAATCGTGAATTACCGCTCTTTCTGCAATAATTGACTTTTGAATGCTGCAATTTTCTCCTATTTGTGAGTCCTTCATGATAATAGAATCCCTGATAACCGTACCCTTTCCAACAATGACACCGCAGCCAATCACGGAGTTGTAAATTTCACCGTAAATATTACAACCCTCTCCGATTATGCTTTTTTCTATTTTAGCCTCACCGGCGATATATTGTGGCGGAAGAGTGTCACTTTTTGTATATATTTTCCAATATTCCTCATATAAATTGAACTCCGGTATGATATCTACCAGCTCCATATTTGCCTGCCAGTATGAACTTAAGGTACCTACATCCTTCCAATATCCGTTATATTCATAGGCATACATCTTACAGCCGTTACTATAGCAGTAAGGTATAATATGCTTTCCGAAATCCAGGCCCGGTTGTTTTGCCAAACTAAGCAAAGCTTCTTTTAGCTTATCGAAGGTGAATATGTAAATACCCATAGAGGCTAAGTTACTTTTGGCTTCCTCCGGTTTTTCCTGAAAATCATTAATCTCATTATTATTATCAGCAATAACGATCCCAAATCTTTTTGTTTCTTCCATAGAAACGGGCATGGCCGCGATGGTAACATCCGCACCCTTATCTTTATGGTAGTCAAGCATGACCTCGTAATCCATCTTATAAACATGATCACCGGATAGAATTAATACATATTCCGGGTTGTAGGTTTCCATATAGTCTAAATTCTGGTAAATGGCATTTGCCGTTCCGGTATACCACTCACTGCTTGTATTTTTCTCATAAGGAGGCAGTACCGTAACACCTCCTATATTTCTATCCAAATCCCAGGGAATCCCAATTCCAATATGTGTATTTAACCGGAGGGGCTGGTATTGTGTTAATACACCTACCGTATCAATACCGGAGTTAATACAATTACTTAAAGGAAAATCAATTATGCGGTATTTTCCACCAAAAGCTACAGCCGGCTTTGCTACTTTTAATGTCAGTATCCCCAATCTGCTGCCTTGTCCTCCTGCAAGCAGCATGGCAATCATTTCCTTTTTAATCACCTAATCACCTCTTATCCTTTATTATGTATGATATTATTCCCGCAAAACTGGCAAATACCTCATTAAGCGGTCAGGTGTGATTCTCCCAAGCCCGAAGGTGCCATTCCCAATAAACGCAAAATGCCTTACTAATTCGTCAAGAATATATGAAAACACCCCACAAGGTGTCCATACGATAGATACCTCCCTTGGTATTTATATTATATCACAAGAATTTAATCAGGTGAACACAAATTACAAT
>CAMJWQ010000288.1 GCA_946409475.1 uncultured Lachnospiraceae bacterium | reverse complement strand
GATGAAGCATGTTACCAGCGGCGATTATCAAAAATATTATGAAGACATGTATGAAACAAAATAATAATTTCAATATAGAAGTATAGGCTATTGGAATTCGAAGTAATCGAGTTGAAGGGGACAGACAGTATAATGACTGTCCCATAATATTGATAAAAGGAGATTTTTGTATGAAGGGCATTATACTAGCCGGGGGGTCCGGCACCAGATTATACCCGTTGACAAAGGCAATTTCAAAACAGATTATGCCGGTTTACGATAAGCCCATGATTTATTATCCGCTTTCTACTTTAATGCTGGCCGGGATTAGAGAAATTTTAATTATTTCTACGCCGAGAGATTTGCCGGTGTTTAGGGAGCTTTTTGGAAGCGGACAGCAGCTGGGGCTTTCTCTGTCATACGAAGTACAGACAGAACCGAGAGGTCTGGCGGATGCATTTCTTGTAGGAGAAAAATTTATCGGGAAGGATAATGTGGCTTTAGTTTTAGGAGATAATATTTTTTACGGACAAAGCTTTTCGAATATATTGGAGAAGGTTTCATCCAGAGAAAAAGGTGCTACAATTTTTGGTTATTATGTCAGGGATCCGAGAGAATACGGAGTGGTAGAATTTGATGTCAACGGAAAGGCAATTTCCATTGAAGAAAAGCCGCAAAATCCAAAATCAAATTATGCTGTTCCGGGTTTGTATTTTTATGACAATGATGTGGTAGAAATAGCAAAGAATGTCAAACCTTCGGTAAGAGGAGAAATTGAAATTACCAGCGTGAATAACGAATATTTAAGAAGGGGAGATCTATATGTAGAAACGCTTGGAAGAGGGTTTGCCTGGCTTGATACGGGCAATCATGACTCTCTATTGGAGGCGGCCGATTTTGTGGCGGCATTTCAAAAAAGACAGGGACTTTATATCTCCTGTATTGAGGAAATTGCCTACAGAAAAGGCTTTATTGATAAAGAACAATTGATTAAATTAGCGCAATCCTTATTAAAAACGGAATATGGTCAATACTTAATAGAGGTAGCAAATGGCCTGTAACATTCTAATGGAAAAATTATTTGTGGATTTTTGAAAAGAGGTTTATTATGGGAAAAATTCAAGTTGAGACATGTGAAATAGAAGGACTGAAGGTCATTACTCCGACAGTATTTGGAGATAAAAGAGGATATTTTATGGAAACGTATAATTATAATGATTATAAGGATGCGGGAATAGATATGAACTTTGTACAGGATAACCAGTCCATGTCTAAAAAGGGAGTACTAAGGGGGCTGCATTTTCAAATTCATTATCCTCAGGACAAACTGGTCCGCGTAATAAGCGGTGCTGTTTATGATGTGGCTGTTGATCTGAGAAAGGATTCTAAAACCTTTGGAAAGTGGTATGGGGTATTATTAACAGCAGAAAATAAAAAGCAATTTTTTATTCCGAAAAATTTTGCACATGGTTTTTTGGTCTTATCAGACAGTGTGGAGTTTGCCTATAAATGCACAGATTTTTATCACCCCAACGATGAGGGGGGATTGGCTTACAATGATCCCCAGATAGGTGTGGATTGGCCTATTGAAGAAGGAATGAAATTAATTATATCGGAAAAAGATCAAAAATGGGGTGGACTGGAAAGCCTGAATGTAAATAGGTAGACTGTGAAGGAGTAAATGATGCGTATAAATCGTTTTTTTGTTATAGTTCTTTTAATTGGAATCCTGCTCAATATCGGAATTATATGGTTTCCCATAGATACGGTAAATGTAACTATGAATGTAAATCTGGAGCTGACATCCGATGTGGCAGGAGTTTACTCTGTCTATTACAGCGAAAATGAGACTTTTTCTGATGAAAAATTGGAAAATGCCTCATATGAAGAAATTAATAAAACCGAAAAATTAGCATATGAGATTAACAATCAAGTCAACTATTTACGAATTGATTTTCCTGATGCAAATGCCAAAGTAAATCTGAATAATATAATCATAAAATATGGTTTAACTAAAATAACGATAGCTAACAGTGAAATTGAAAAAGCAGTGACAAATAATATTTATGCCGTTCAAGCGGAAGAAGACGGCAGTATTTCTTTTGAGACAAAAGATTCGGATCCGTATTTTATTATGGATATTACTGACCTGAACATTGCACAAACAATACAAAAAGCGGCACGGGAGCTTAATTTGGGCAAAAAAGTAGTAATATGTCTTATTTTAGATATCATGATTTTAGTATTGTTAAAATTTAAGGATAAATTTGCAGTTCTGCCATTGGAATTATATACGAACCGGAAATTGATCTTTAAGTTGGCAAAAAATGATTTTAAAACACGTTTTGCCGGATCCTATCTTGGTATTGTCTGGGCCTTTATTCAGCCAATCGTAACAGTTGTTGTATACTGGTTTGTATTTCAGGTCGGATTACGGTCCGGTGATGTGGGAGATTTTCCTTTTGTATTATGGCTCATTGCAGGGTTAGTACCTTGGTTCTTTTTCTCTGAGGCACTAAATAGCGGAACAAATGCATTAATGGAATACAATTTTTTAGTAAAAAAAGTTGTTTTCAAAATCAGTATACTTCCTATTATAAAAATCATATCGGCATTTTTTGTACATGCTTTCTTTTTGATTTTTACCTTAGTATTATACAGCTGTTATGGCTATTTCCCTGATATTTATTCGGTACAGGTACTATATTATACCTTTTGTATGTTTATGCTTGTTCTGGGACTATCCTATGCTACCTGTTCCATTGTTATCTTTTTTAGGGACTTAACGCAAATTATTAATATCATTTTGCAGGTAGGGGTATGGATGACCCCTATTATGTGGCAAATTGATATTTTACCTGCTAATCTGCATTTTATATTTAAATTGAATCCTATGTTTTATGTTGTTAACGGGTATAGAAATGCGTTGATTTATAAGGCATGGTTTTGGAATGATTTTTATTCAACCGCTTATTTTTGGATTATTACTGCAGCTCTTTTTGGAATAGGTGCACTTACTTTTAAGAAACTAAAAGTTCATTTTGCTGATATTCTCTAATTATACTCAGTAAATTAAGAAAGGAACAAATAATGGATGCTGCGATACAAATTGAAAATGTAACAAAAATATATAAATTATATGAAAAACCGTCCGATAGATTTAAAGAATCTTTGGGTCTTAGCAAAAAGAAAAGGCATCGTGAACATTATGCTTTAGATAATTTGAGCTTTGCAGTATGTAAAGGCGAGACAGTTGGAATAATAGGAACAAACGGGTCCGGCAAATCAACTATTTTGAAAATAATAACAGGTGTATTAAATCAAACAAGCGGTAATGTTAATATTAACGGCAGAATTTCTGCTTTATTGGAACTCGGAGCCGGATTTAATATGGAATATACGGGTATTGAAAATGTATATCTTAATGGAACCATGATTGGCTTTTCAAAAGAAGAAATAGATAATAAACTAGATGATATTTTACAATTTGCTGATATCGGGGATTTTGTCAATCAACCCGTTAAGACCTATTCAAGCGGTATGTTTGTACGATTAGCTTTTGCGGTTGCTATCAATATAGACCCCGAAATATTAATAGTCGATGAAGCTCTTTCCGTTGGTGATGTATTTTTTCAGGCGAAGTGCTACAGAAAATTTGAGGAATTTAAAAAAATAGGAAAAACTATTTTATTTGTCAGTCATGATTTGGGAAGTATCAGTAAATATTGTGACCGTGTCATTTTATTAAATAAGGGTGTTAAGCTGGCGGAAGGCAGACCTAAACAAATTATTGATTTATATAAAAAGGTACTGGTAAATCAAATAGAAGAAGGGGAAAATAAAGAGCTGGAACAAAACGGTGCGGATGAATGGAAAAAAGCAATGCCGGTAAATCCAAATGCTCTGGAGTATGGTAATAAATTGGCTCAAATTGTTGACTTTTGTATTCTTGATAATGAAAACAAGATAACCAATAGTGTTATAAAAGGTGAAAAATTTACAATTAAGATCAAAATTCAATTTAATGGCGATATACAGGATCCGATTATAGCTTTTACAATTAAGGATCTGCATGGAACCGAATTGACAGGTACGAATACTATGCTGGAAAAGATCAATACAGGCACGCCCAGGAAGGGTGATATTCTTACTGTGACCTTTGCTCAGGATATGAATCTGCAGGGCAGGGAATATTTATTATCTCTTGGATGTACGGGTTACCGGGAAGCTGATTTTACCGTATATCATCGTTTGTACGATATTTGTAATATTACGGTGATATCGGATAAGGATTCTGTAGGTGTTTACGATATGAATTCGGTAACTACCTTGATAAGAACATAGAAAAGGATAATGTGATGGGGATGGAAAAAATAGGAAGTGTAAAGTTGAATTATGATTATTATGATGGCATTGATTTATACAGTGAAGGTTCGTCAGAGGATGAACTGCTGGAAATTGTCATGCATCATGATGAAAATGAATTTAATAGGATTACAGCAGATAAATCTTCATGGTCTGTACTATATCATTTGTCATATATGAGAGGCAATATCGTAGAATGGCTTCCTATCGGTAAAAATGATTCGGTACTTG
>CAMJWQ010000287.1 GCA_946409475.1 uncultured Lachnospiraceae bacterium | reverse complement strand
ATTGTTAACAGGCATTTATTGGTACACCCCTGACATCTTACAATGCTTGTCCTGTAAAGGAATTTTTTAAGCTCCTTCCCCCTTATCAATTTTGTGGCCATAGCTTCGTTCCAGCGTTCTTTCGCCAGAAGAGCAGCGCCAAAAGCACCCATTAACCCTGCTATATCCGGCCTTACGGCCTCTTTTCCCGTTACGGTTTCAAAGCAGCGTAAGATAGCATCGTTAAGAAAGGTACCTCCCTGTACCATTATGTTGTCTCCCAATTCCAATGAATCTTTCATTTTGATGACCTTAAATAATGCATTTTTTACGACGGAATAACATAAGCCGGCGGATATGTCTTCGATGGAAACTCCTTCTTTCTGCGCCTGCTTCACCTTTGAATTCATAAATACCGTACAGCGTGAGCCTAAGTCTGCCGGCATTTTGGCTTTCATGCCTGCCTGTACAAATTCTTCCATACTCATTCCTAAGGATTTGGCGAACGTCTCAATAAAAGAACCACAGCCGGAGGAGCATGCTTCATTGAGTAACACATTTTCAATGATTCCATCATGTACCTTTATGAATTTCATATCCTGTCCGCCGATATCTAAAATAGATGTTACCTGGGGAAGAAAATATTTTGCTGCCGTATAATGTGCAATGGTCTCTACCTCTCCCATATCGCAGGAAAAAGCGGCTTTGATCAACTGCTCCCCATAGCCTGTGACTGCCGAATAAGCAATGTTAACCCCATCCGGCAGCCGGGAGTAAATGGTACGAAGCATGCTGGCCGTGGCATCCATGGGGCTGCCTTCATTATTGCCGTAACAGGAAAAGAGAAGGCTGCCGTCATTATCGATTAATGCTGCTTTCGCCGTCGTTGATCCCACATCCAGACCCAGAAAGCAGGTTCCTTTATAGCTGTCCAATTCCTTTCTTACGGCTTTCTGTTTGTCATGTCTGTTTCGAAAGCCGGCATAATCCCCTTCCTCAAAGAAAAGGGGCGTAAGATGGCTTTTTTCAAATGTCATATTATTTTTTTCAGTAGATAGAACCGTTAATAATTTATTTAATGATATGATTTCATTTTGCGTCTTAGATGCAAGGGCAGCTCCCATTGCCACATATACCTCCCCATTTTCAGGTACAATCATTTCATGGTCTTTTAACCCTAACGTAATTTGAAACCTTTTACGCAGTTCCGGCAGAAAATGAAGAGGCCCTCCGAGAAAGCCTACTTTTCCATTAATTTTTCTTCCGCAGGCCAATCCTCCAATGGTTTGATTCACAACTGCCTGAAAGATAGAAGCGGCAATGTCTTCTTTTCTGGCACCGTCATTTAAAAGAGGCTGCATATCGGTCTTAGCAAAAACACCGCATCTGGCGGCTATGGGATAGATTGCATGATAATCCCCGGCAAGTGTATTTAAACCTGCCGCATCTGTTTTTAATAAAGCTGCCATTTGGTCAATAAAAGCACCCGTACCTCCTGCACAGATACCATTCATTTTCTGATCCAGACCATTTTTAAAGAAGGTGATTTTAGCATCCTCTCCCCCAAGCTCAATAATTACCTTGACCCCGGGAATAAAACGCTCTATCGCTTTACTGCCTGCAATCACTTCCTGCTTAAAAGGAATTTTTAACTTTTCTGAAATCTGAAGTCCTCCCGAACCTGTTATCATTACATGAAATTGTGCTTCATTCAGTACTTCTATGGCGTTTATTAATGTATTCCAAATGTCTGAATAATGTCTTCGATAATTGCTGTAGACCAGTTTATCTTCTTTATCAAGAACAGCCAGCTTAACTGTCGTTGAGCCAATATCAATACCTAAATAAAGTTCGTTTCTTTGTTTGTCAAAATTATTTTTAATCATTTTTCGTTTTCATTCCCTTCTTACCTTCAGGTAGCTGACTAAAGTATAGGCAAAAAACTTATACATTAGCTTAGTATACCCCGCCAAAGAGAAGGAAATGTACGTTTTACTATGTTCTTTTAGTATGGATCAATACGTCAAAAGATGTCAAAAGGTTAATTTTTAGCACGATACAAATCCTTATAGATTTGCACGAAAAAAAAATACTTTCATACAATAATATATAATTCACGCACATTGAATGCCTCAAAATTTTAAGAGTATTCTGCTATTACCTGACAGACACAGCTTCTCAGGAATAGATGCGGCTAATCGATTGGAGGATTCCATGGGAAAAATTGTTACCATGAAAAATGTCAGCTATGCGTATCACAGTATGAACGGTGAAACCCTGGCCTTATCTGATATAAGTTTTGATGTATCAAATGGTGAATTTTTATCTATAGTCGGACCAAGCGGCTGTGGTAAATCCACGCTGCTGTCTCTTATTGCCGGTCTTATTAAACCGGAGGAAGGTAAGATCACCTTTGGAAACATAGATAAAAGCGATGCCCCTAAAATTGGCTATATGCTGCAAAAGGATCATTTATTTGAATGGAGAACCGTATATCAAAATGTCACATTAGGACTTGAAATACAAAGGAAACTTACTCCCCAAAATTTAGAAAAAATAGATCAAATGCTCACTTTATATGATTTATATAAATTTAAGGACAGCAAGCCTTCTCAGCTTTCGGGAGGAATGCGTCAGCGGGCCGCTTTAATACGGACCCTCGCTCTTGAGCCTGAGCTCCTGCTCCTTGATGAACCTTTTTCAGCACTTGACTATCAGACGCGGCTGTCGGTCAGCGATGATATTGGTACGATTATTAAAAATGAAAAGAAAACCGCTGTTTTGGTAACCCATGATTTATCGGAGGCCATCAGTTTAGGGCAAAGGGTAATTGTATTATCTAAAAGGCCCGGTACCGTTAAGAATATCATACCGATTAACTTAAGCATTGCCAACAGAACTGCCCTGTCTTCCCGTAATGCTCCCGAATTCAAAGATTATTTTAATTTATTATGGAAGGAATTAAATGATAATGTCTAATATTTCCCTGCATCAGCAAAGCTATATCCAAAAAAGAATAAAGCATAAAAAAACGGTTCGAATTGCCCAGATTCTTATTTTAATCCTGTTTTTAGGTCTATGGCAGATTACCACCATGCTAAATATCGTAGACAGCTTCATTTTCAGCAGTCCAAGTAAAATAATCGCCTGCTTTGCCAAAATGGCTATGGATTATTCCATTTTTTTTCATATAGGCATTACACTCTTAGAAACTTTATTCAGCTTTATTCTGGTCATTTTAATTGGTGTCGGCATTGCCGTATTACTATGGTTAAGTGAAAAATTATCGGAAATTTTGGAGCCCTATTTGGTGGTGTTAAACAGCCTTCCCAAATCTGCCCTGGCTCCTTTGCTAATCGTATGGCTGGGCGCCAATATGAAGACCATTATTGTTGCGGCTATCTCCGTAGCGGTTTTCGGCTCTATCATTAACTTATATTCCGCCTTTCGCAGTGTGGATCCCGATATGATTAAATTAATCTATACCCTTGGCGGCAATAAAAGGCATGTATTGTTTAAGGTTATTTTGCCCGGAAATATTCTCTCCATCATCAGTACCATGAAGGTAAACATCGGTCTCTGCCTGGTAGGTGTTGTCATCGGGGAATTCCTGGCTGCAAGAAACGGCCTTGGTTATTTGATCATCTACGGTTCTCAGGTATTCCGCCTTGATTATGTCATTATGAGTATTGTCATATTATGTATTATAGCTGTTCTGTTGTATAAAATTATCGGTATTCTTGAAAAATTATATGTAAAGGGCTGCAATGGCTAAACGGCAGCCCTTCTAAAGAGGTCTTGTAACACCTGTCCGGCGTTCTTTGCATAATCCCCCGGACATATGCTCCAGCCGGGTTTTCAAAAAGCTTGCCCGTATAACGGAAGCCTCTCCGTATCGGGCACGAATGGCATCTACGGTTCTATCCACCTTAGCCATACGGTCATAGTAGTCACCGTCAAAAAGGTTATATTGCCGGTAATCCCCATCCGTAATTTTTCCCATGTGAACCCCCAGCTGTCTGATGGGTGTCTTTCCGTCCCATGCCTCGTCAAAAGCAAGACATGCCAGACGGTAAATTTCGGAAGTAATGTTGGTAGCGGATGCTGCCTGTATTTGATGGGTGCCTTCGGTGAAGTCGTAGTCCCTGATATGAATGGTTACACAGGAACCCGTCTTTTTATCCTTACGCATGCGCATTCCCACCGTCTCGCTTAAGGATAACAGGATTTGATGGGCGGTTCCTCTGGCATTTACATCAAAGGCAATGGTAATGGAATTTCCGTATCCCTTATTAGCCGGCATTATAGGATTTACCTCTTCCAAAAATCTGCCGTTCGCATAATTCCAAATGAGCTCTCCATGCTTTTTAAGATGGGACTTTAACATAAGAGGCTCGGCATTGGCCAGCTGCCCGATGGTATCGATGCCCAGCATATGCAGCTTTTTCTCAGAAGCATGGCCCACATAAAATAAATCTCTAATGGGAAGCGGCCACATTTTACTTTTTAATTCATTGGGAAAAAGGGTGTGTACCAAATCCGGCTTTTTAAAGTCACCGGCCATTTTTGCCAATAATTTATTGGAAGATATTCCTATATTC
>CAMJWQ010000286.1 GCA_946409475.1 uncultured Lachnospiraceae bacterium | reverse complement strand
TTTTATTTCATAGGAAATTGCGTCCTATGAAATAAAACCCTCCGGGGCGGATGCATACGAATGCTGAATAGCCGTATTGACAAATGATATGTTACTTATATAATATAATTATAAATTATAAGCAAAGGGGCTGTTATATTTGAATGGCTATGAAATTAATCTAATAGATAATGTAATGGACGCATTGGGATGTGCAAAAGAAGCATATGCGTTATTGCCCCAGCTGCCCCCAAATATGAAGCCGGTCTATTTTCGTATTTTAAATACGATTTATCGGATCCGTGCCGGTACGGATCATTCTCGCGTTTCCGATATCAGCAGGGCTTTAGGCTTTTTGCTTCCCAATACGACCCGTTTTATTAATGAATTGGTTGCATTAAATATTGTTGAGAAATCCACTCTGGAATCCGATAAACGTGTTGTATTGGTGCGAACGACCGAACTGGGTGAGGAATATATTCGGAAATATGTCTTCAGCTTTCATAAACTGTTGGAGGCAGAGCTTTCCGAAATAAGTGAATCAGATTGTTTGATAATGATCGAGACCATTCATAAAATTCACCGTGCGATGAAGAAAATCTATCGTAATGAAGAAAGATTGTAACCATTGACCAAAGAAAGATAAAAGAAGGTGCTCCTGATTTCAAAAATATATACGAATGAAGATGTCCTGACTGCGGCCAGGAAGAGGTTCAATATTATCCTTTCTAATTTTTCAAGCCTATACCTGTGTGTTTCAGGAGGAAAAGATTCCTCTGTCATGCTCCAGTTATGTGCAGACATGGCACGAAGGCAGCAACGGAAATTCAGTGTGATGTACATTGATCTGGAATCTCAATACCATGCAACTATTGAACACATAAAGCAGCTAAGGACGATTACAGCCGATGTGGTAGATTGCTTTTACTGGTGCTGTATGCCGCTGTCGCTGCGCAATGCGGTATCCGTTATTCAGCCAAAATGGATATGCTGGGATAGTAACGAACGGGATAAGTGGGTTCGGGATATGCCGGCTTATGAATGTGTTATCAATGAATACAACTATCCGGAGGAGTGGACGTGGTTCCATAAGGGTATGGAATTTGAGGATTTTACCTACGGATTCAGCCAATGGTTCCAAAAGCAGGCCGGTGTTCCGGCAGCAGTCGGTATAGCTATCCGGAGCGATGAAAGCCTGAACCGTTTTAATACCATCATAAATAAGACGAAAAAGACCTTCAGGAATTACGGCTGGACAACAAAACTCCATACCTCCGACCCTGATTGTGATGTCTACTATTTTTATCCGTTATATGACTGGAGAACCGAAGACATATGGGGTGCTGTCAGCAGGCTTGATCTTGAATTTAACGAGATTTACGAGCTGATGTATAAGAACGGCCTGAAAATTTCTCAACAGCGGTTGTGCCAGCCCTATGGAGATGACCAGCGCAAAGGCCTTAATCAGTTCCGGGCACTGGAGCCCGAAACATGGGAAAGGGTCGTAAGCCGGGTACATGGTGTGAATTTTGGGAATATCTATGCAAGAACATCTCTTCTTGGAAATATGAAATCTGAAAAACCAATAGGAATGACCTGGCAGCAGTATGCGGTATTTTTACTGGAAAGCCTGGGCCTCTATTCTCCCGAACTCCGGGATTATTATCACCTGAAAATAAAAACCTTTTTCCAATGGTGGGAGCGTAACTATGGTATCCGGATTGAGGATATCCCGGATGAAGCGGACCGGAAACTTGAAAGCAGGGGAAAGGTTCCAAGCTGGCGGCGGGTAGCCCGGGCTATTGAAAAAAATGATTTCTGGATGAAACGGCTTGGCTTTGCGCAAACGAAAACAGGCCTTCAGCTTTTGTTAAACCTAAGAAGAAAATACCGTAATCTGCTCCGGACGGAGGATATTATGGATAAAAAGCTGTTAAAGGCTGTACGGGAGGATGAAAATGTATAAGATTCAGTGCTACGATGGTGATTATGACCACGCACTTTTCTATTCCAAAATGGGTCGTTTTTTCGCAGAGGAGCGGTATATTCGGCAGATGCCATACCTGCGGAATAAGCCGGATAAGGCCTGGTTTACCGTAGAAAAAGAGAATCGGGTTGTCGCATTTTCTTCTCTGGAGATTCCGGACAAATACGTCCTGTTTACGACAGAATATGTGGAAGCACGATACCGCAGGCGGGGACTTTTTAAAGCACTGACGGACATCCGGTTCGAATATTGCATTGACCTGGACATGCCCATCCAAACTTCCACCAACCTTGAATTTATCAAAGATTATTATATAAAACACGGTTTTAAGATATACCGGATGACAAAAAATTATTGGTTTCTTTGTAGAAACCGTCAGGAGGCATCTCATGAATACAAACCATAATTCTACCTATAGGGAGTACAATTCCGAGCTTGAGGGTTGTATTTCCTGGCTCAGGCAGATTCTGGAATCTATGGAATTACAGAAAAAGGTACGGGCTCTGAACCGGATCAGGAAGGCGTTGAACGAAATGTCACCCTTTTCCGATCCTGTTGATTTAGTGCAGTGGATTCCGGCTGAAAACGTGTTGGCAAACGATTATAATCCAAATAAGGTGGCGCCGGCCGAAATGGAGCTTCTTTATACGTCCATCCGGCTGGATGGCTTTACACAGCCTATCGTAGCCTATTATCTTGGCGATGGCCAATACGAAATTACCGACGGGTTTCATCGAAACCTCATCAGCAGAAAGCATAAGGAAATTGAAGAAAAAATGCATGGTTATCTGCCCCTATCCGTTATTTATAAGCCGCTGGATGAACGTATCGGCTCAACTATCCGGCACAATCGGGCACGGGGAACCCATCAGATCCGCTCAATTAGTGAAATCGTCGTAACCCTGACGAAAATCGGATGGAGCGAGGAGAAAATCAGCAGGAATTTAGGCATGGAATTGGATGAGATTATCCGTCTGAAACAGATCAGCGGTTTGAAGGAAGCCTTTCAGAACCATACTTTTTCTAAATCGTGGAAGGAGTTTGAACATAAATATTATAAATAAAAAGAAGGAAGCCGGACTCATTTGTCAATTGAACCGGATTCAGGGAGCCTCGAGGGGACACGGACCGGAATGCTTTATTTTAATCTGTAAAAGCGTAATATATTCTTCGGGAACATCTGTTTCGTAATAATCGATAACACAAAATTCAAACATATCACCCTCCGTCAGGATATGGTTTTCCTCCGCATATTTTAACATTTTTTCACCCCAGATACGGGACTTCGATATCCGCCCATTATAGGCCACCGACAAATACTCGCCGGCAGGCAGGATAAAACTTGGCTCCATGGATAAATATTTATTGAGGATAAAAACCTCCTTTACCGCGTAACGCTCCGGTGAACATGCCTTATGGATATCAAGCCGGTATCCGTCGGAACGGCCTATCATATCCTCCAGATGGATGCCATGCTCCTTAATAAAAGTACTGATATAATAATCAATTTCATCAATGGTTACATCATCGTAAACAATATGCAGGCATTTACGTTCCGGCATGGAGCGTACGGAGATTTGATTATAGGTAATATCGGAAATTGCTGTCTCGAGACTATGTATACGCTGCAGCACGGCATGCCTGGAATCCTGCATTTTCCGGATTTCCAGATCTATTAAGGAAAGTTCCCTGTTGAGCAGCTCCAATGTAGACCGCAGGTTGCGGTGGCCGAGCATCTCCTTAATCTGTATAAAAGAAAAATTTAATTTCCTGAGTTCCCTGATTAAATTCAGCTTCATAAGATCCTCATAACCGTAATAGCGGTAATTATTTTCGGCACCCCTGGATGGAATAAGCAAACCGATATCTTCATAATAACGGAGGGAATCGACGCCGATATTGTATAATTTGGATACTTCATTAATTTTTAAATAGGCTTTTTTGTTTTTCATAGGATTTCCTGTTCGGTAATTTTAGAAATATAAGAAAAAGTATTGACTTTGGTATTATACCATAGTTTATAATCATTAACAATAAGTGACACGCTTATGAAAATAATACCAATAATTAAAATCGAATATAGTTCGGATTATAATTACCCTAGACACCGAAAGGGGCCGAAGAAGCAAAACGGAAGGCGGCATCTTCCTTCCGCGGAAACTGACAGGCAAAAGGAAGGTAATCGTACGAAACTTTGGAGAGAGCGTAAAGAGGCGTCGCCTACGAGGCAATAACCAACTGGCAAAAGGACAGAGTTGTATGGATGTTTTGTCTATACTACTCTTTTTTTACCTAAAAAGAGTCTTATTCGTGGAAGATGTAATTTTTTTAGGAGGTTTGGTTATGAGAATGATGTTAGTAGGTGCAGGTGCCGTAGGTGAAAGTATTTTAAAAATACTAAAATACAGAGACAGTAAGAAGGAATGGCTGTCTTTTGTATTAGTCGGTGACTATGATTATGAAAGGGCAAAAGACATCGCAAAAAAGATGGGAGACGGGGAAAGATTCCTTCCTGAAAAGGTGGATGCTTTAAACAGGTCAAACCTGGCGGAGCTTATCCGGAATTATGATATTGATTTTATTATGGATGCGGCTCCTCCCTTTGCCAGTAACATAATTTTTGATGCTGCCTATGAAG